>JAGRED010000242.1 GCA_020446725.1 Parvularculaceae bacterium
AATTGAGCTTCCTCAGCTCCGCCATCGCATGGTCCGCGAGCGCGGCTTCATGCGCGGCGATGGCGTCAACGCCCTTCCCCATCATCCATTGAAGCGCCGCGCCGAGGCCGATCGCTTCGAGGATCGGCGGCGTTCCGGCCACAAAACGGTGCGGCGGATCGTTATAGGTGACGTAATCTTCCGCCACGACCTCGATCATCTCGCCGCCGCCGCGGAAAGGCGGCATCGCCTTCAACACGTTGCGACGGCCGTAAAGCGCGCCGATCCCCGTCGGCCCGTATAATTTGTGGCCGGTCATCGCATAGAAGTCGCAACCGATATCGGTCACATCGACCCGGCCGTGCACGGCGCCCTGGCAGCCGTCGAATAAGACCTTCACGCCCGCCTCATGCGCGATGCGCGTCAGTTCCTTCGCGGGCGTTCTTGCGCCGAGGACATTCGACATATGCGACAGCGCGGCGAGTTTGGTCTTCTTGGAGATCAGCGCCCTGAACGCCGCCGGGTCGATCTCACCATCATCCGTGACATCGAGCCATTTCAGGACGACGCCCTTGCGCTCGCGCAGAAAATGCCACGGCACGATATTCGAGTGATGCTCCATGACGGAGAGAATGATTTCATCGCCCTCGGCCATCTCCTGCCCGAGCGAATTGGCGACGAGGTTCATCGCGTCGGTGCCGCCGGCGGTGAAGATGATTTCCTCGGGCGAGGCGGCGTTAAGGAAGGTCGCGGCCGTCTTGCGCGCGGCTTCAAACGCCGTCGTCGTTTCATTGGCGAGCGTATGGAGCCCGCGATGAACATTAGCGTAGCTGCCTTCCATCGCAGCGCGCATCGCATCGATGACCGCGCACGGCTTTTGCGCCGACGCGGCGTTATCGAGATAGACGAGCGGCTTGCCGTTCACCTCGCGCGCAAGGATCGGGAATTCAGCGCGGATCGCGGCGATGTCGAGCGCCTTCGTCATACGCCCTCCAGCCACGCGGCAACGCGATGGCGGAACGCCTGCTCGATCCCCGGATGGCTGACCGCATCGAAGGTCGATCCGACGAACGCCTCGATCAGCATGGCGCGCGCGGCGCTCTCCGAAAGGCCGCGCTGGCGCATGTAAAAGAGCGCGCGTTCATCAAGCGCGCCCGATGTCGACCCATGTGCGCACTGGACGTCGTCCGCGTAGATCTCAAGCTCCGGCTTCGCATTCGATTCCGACGTATCGGAAAGAAGAAGCGCATCGGCGTTCATGCGCGCATCCGTTTTCTGCGCGCCGCGCAGAACGCGAAACTTGCCTTGAAAGACGTTGCGCGCCTTTTCTTTCGCAACGCCCTTGTGGCGTTGGCGCGCCTCAGCGCCTTCCGCGTGAAAACCGATCGCGCTGGTGAAATCATTATGACGGTCGCCCCCAAGGAGAGCGGCTGTCGCGATATCGACACGCGCGCCGGCGCCCGCAACCTGCGCAAGCGTTTCATGGCGGCAAAGACGCGCGCCGCTTGAAAGCGCCGTCATGGCGAACGTCGCTCCCGCTTCAATTCGCGACGCAAATAGAGAATGAATGATCGCGTCCGGCCCGGTTTCGCTGAATATCGCGCGATCGAAATGCGCGCCTTCCTTAAGCGCGAGAAGAAAGACATGCGAATGGAACGCCGCGCCGGCGCCTTCGAACGTTTCGATCACCGTTGCACGCGCGCGCTCGCCAAGGCGCATCATGGTCTGCGCAAAGGAAAAACCGGCGCCGTCGTTGATATGGCGAATAACGATCGGCGGCGCGAGGACGGTGTCTTTCGCAACCTCGATCCCGACCGATTTCTTCGTCATTGCGGCGTTGAGCGTCGCGACGGGATGATCTGAGAGTTCTAGCACGCCGCCGCCGGCGTCGATCACGCCGCAGCGCAGACCGTCCGGCAGTTTTTCCGCCCGCATGTCTATGCGGCCATTGACGATCCTGATCTCGATAGGCATCAACCCCGCCAGATCGTCCGCAAGCGGCGCCGCCGCCTGATGGATCGGCGCCGGCGACGCTGCGGCGTCGCCGAGCGCCGCCCTGAAATCAGACCAACGCCAGCCTTCCGTTCGCCGGTTCGGAAAGCCGTTCCGGATAAAACCGTCAAACGCTTGCGCGCGCGAAGGCGCGAGCCCGCCGGCGCGTTTGGCGAG
The DNA here is from genome assembly GCA_020446725.1 of Parvularculaceae bacterium. GTDB lineage: Bacteria > Pseudomonadota > Alphaproteobacteria > Caulobacterales > Parvularculaceae > Amphiplicatus. The sequence continues at coordinate 2,149 of JAGRED010000242.1, forward strand.
CGCTTCTTCAAACGCTGACAATGCGCGCGCCGCCGCCATCACGCCGCCTCAATGAATTGTTCGTAGCCGGATTCCTCCAGAACCTTTGCGAGTTCCGGTCCGCCGGATTTGACGATGCGCCCGCCCGCCAGCACATGCACGCGATCGGGTTTGATGTAATCGAGAAGACGCTGGTAGTGCGTGATGACGAGGAAACCGCGCGACGGCGCGCGCAACGAATTCACGACCTCGCCGACCATCTTGAGGGCGTCAATATCAAGACCGGAATCCGTTTCATCCATGATCGCGAAGCGCGGCTCGAAGATCGCCATTTGCAGCATCTCCATCCGCTTCTTCTCGCCGCCGGAGAAACCGACATTGAAAGGCCGTTTCAGCTTTTCATCCGACAGGCCGACGATCTTCGCCTTGGCGCGAATGAGCTTTAGAAAATCCGCCGCCGAGACTTCCGCCTCGCCGCGCGCCTTGCGCTGCGCATTCAGCGCAGTGCGGATGAAATTCATCGTCGCAACGCCCGGTATCTCCATCGGGTGCTGGAAGGAGAGGAACAGGCCTCTCGCCGCCCGCTCGTTCGGATCGAGACCGAGAACGCCTTCGCCGTTGAGCGTAACTGCGCCCTCTGTCGCATCGTAATTCTCGCGACCGGCGACCGCGTAGGACAGCGTCGATTTTCCGGACCCGTTCGGCCCCATGATCGCGTGGACCTCTCCCGCGGGAACCTCAAGCGTCAACCCTTTGAGGATTTCATGGCCGCCGACGGCGACATGGAGATTGTCGATCTTCAACATTACTTCGCTTCTTCAGTGATGAGAGTGTTTTGATCATGAACGAGCCGCCATTCGCCGTCTTCGAGACGAAAGACGAATGTCAGCCAGGTCGAAATCGGCTTCGCATCCGGGGTGTCCTGATAGACGTACCGGATCACGGCGGCGGCAAGATCCGCACCGACCATCGTGCGCACGACCTCGCCCTTCCAGCTCCAGTCATCGCGCTTAAACCAGTCTTCATGAAGGGCGATCGTTTCCTCCGGCGTCGTAAAGGCGTGGCCGTTTTGAACGATCGTCAACAGCGTATCGTCCGTCGTGACCGACGACTTGAACGCGTCGATGTCGCGGCGTTCGATTGCGGCGAGGTGGCGATGGAGCGCCGCCTCGAAATCGGGGACCTCGGTCGCGGCGGCGCTGTGCGAGGCGCAACCCGCAGCAAGAATTCCGAGCGACGCGAGCATAAAGGTCTTCACTTCAACGCCCCCTTCGGCTCGACAATAATGTAGACCGCCGTCGTGTCGCCGATGTTGAGCGCTTCATGCCAGTCGACCCCGTCGCTTTTCCACGATGCGCCAGTCGTAATCTCCTGTTCGCGCACGCCCGCTTTGTCGGTGATGCGCATCTTGCCGCCAGCAACGACATAGCCGAAATGCGGCGCATGAAAGTGGCGCTCATGCCCTTCGCCTGGCGCGAAGGCGCATTTCAAGGCGCGAAACTTGTCGCTCTCCTGAAGGACCTCGCAGACTTTCTTGTCCGCCCAGCCAGCTTCCAGCGGATCGGGAAGCTGGTCCTTCGGCATGATAAGCGCGCCGCCGGAGGCCGGAATGGGATTGTCATTTTCTCGCTGCGCTAACGCGGGCGCGGCAATGGCGAGGGCGAAAAGCAATACAAACTTCTTCATTCCGGAATCGCCCCCTTATGCACCCACGCATCAATCGCCGCCTCGTCCGCGGCCTCATCCGCTTCCGTTCCATGCAAAAGAATCGCGCGCAATTCGGCGGGAATTTCTTCCGACTGCAAATTCCCGTCTTCCTGAATTTTCGCGTAAATGCGGATCGCCGTTCCCTGCGTCACCAATTGACGATTGGCGACGCGCACGGCTTTGCACTCCCATTGAAGCGTCGAGCGCGTCACTTTTCCAAGATGGATCGTCGTTTCGATCCGGTCGCCATAGGCGGCGGGACCAACGAAACGGAAATTGATTGAGCCCATGACGAAGGCGGTGCGCCTTTCCCTGATCGTCTTATCGGCGCCGTAGCCGATCGTGCGCAACAGATCGTGCTCGGTGTCGTTGAACCAGGCGAGCATCCGCGGAAAATACACAAGCCCAAACGGATCGGACTCGCCCCACGGCACGGTCAGTTCGCGGCGATACTCAATCATCGCTTCACCGCCAGACATTCGATTTCAAGCGCCGCGCCCATCGCCAAACCATCGACACCGAAGGTCGAGCGCGCCGGCTTGTCGCCCGGGAAAAATTCGGCGTAGGCGGCGTTCATCTCGGCGAATTTCGACATGTCGTCGAGAAAAACCGTGCATTTGACGATGTCGGACAAATCGGCGTTTAGGCGTGCGAGCGTCCGCTTGTAATTTTCAAAAATCTGCCGCGTCTCGGCGCCGACGCCGCCTTCAACGAGCGTGACGCTCCCCGGCGCGCGCCCGATTTCTCCAGACAGATAGATCGTATCGCCGACGACGACGGCGGACGAAAACGGCAGATCGGCCGGCAGCGACGGATCGCGGTCATGGGTGCGCGGGGTTTCAGGCGCCGAGCAGGCGGCGGCTAGCAAAGCCGTAACCGTAACACTCAACTTGACGCCGCAAATTATGGATTTCGTCGGACCGGACGGTTTCAGGATCCTAATATTCATCATCACCCGACGCTCCCCTCTAGCGACACGCTCACCAATTTCTGCGCCTCGACAGCGAACTCCATCGGCAGCTCCTGCAAAACGTCCTTGCAGAAGCCGTTGACGAGGAGCGCGACGCTTTCTTCCTCCGAAAGCCCGCGCTGCTGGCAGTAAAAGAGCTGGTCTTCCGACAAGCGTGACGTGGTCGCTTCGTGCTCCAGAATGGCGCTCGGATTCTTGCTCTCGATATAGGGAATGGTATGCGCGCCGCATTCCGCGCCGATCAACAATGAATCGCACTGCGTGAAATTGCGCGCGCCCGCGGCATTCCTGTGAATGCTGACGAGGCCGCGATAGGTCGAGTTCGATTTCCCCGCCGAGATGCCCTTGGCGATGATGCGCGATTTCGTGTTCTTGCCCAAATGGATCATCTTGGTGCCGGTGTCGGCCTGTTGATGATTATTGGTGATCGCGATCGAATAGAACTCGCCGGAGGAATTCTCGCCTTTCAACACGCAGGACGGATATTTCCAGGTGATCGCCGAGCCGGTCTCAACCTGCGTC
>JAGRED010000243.1 GCA_020446725.1 Parvularculaceae bacterium
GCATCCCAATACGCAGGCAAGCGACGCCCTGCACGCCGCGCACGCGCAGGTTCAGGCGGCGGTGCTGGGGCAGGGCCGTTACCAGGAATGGCATGACGCGGTGACGGATTAGAGCCTATAGCAAAAAGCAGGACCTGCTTTTGCCAATTTACGAGACTAACTGACAGCTCTGTACGACGCGCCAAGTTCGGTTAATTGCATTTTGCGCTAGGCGGAATTTTCCGTTTGCGGTTCGAGCCGTTCCGGTTCCGAGGCGATAATTCGCGGCTCTTCGAAGCGGTCCGCCTTCGCCATTTGTGGGAAGAGGCGGAACCAGGAAAGCGCGGTGACGATTGCGACAGTTCCGCCGAGAAGGACGGCGCCGATCGGGCCGATGAAGCGGGCGGCGACGCCCGATTCAAATTCGCCGAGTTCGTTCGAGGCTGAGATGAAAATGAACGAGACGGAAGCGACGCGTCCGCGCATTGCATCCGGCGTTGCGAACTGGATGAGCGACTGACGGACATAGACCGAGATCATGTCGGCGGCGCCGGTGACGGCGAGTGCGCCAAGGGACAACAAGAAAAATTGCGATAGCCCGAATATCAACGTGCCGACGCCGTAGATTACGATCGACCAAAGCATCCAAGGACCGACCCGGCGCTCAAGCGGGCGAACGGCGAGCATGGCGGCGACGATCGCGGCGCCGAAAGCGGGTGCGGCGCGCAGCGCGCCGAGTCCTTCCGCGCCGACATGAAGAATGTCGCGGGCGAATACGGGCAACAGCGCCGTTGCGCCGCCGAAGAAAACGACGATGAGATCGAGAAGGATCGCGCCTAGAACCGTCTTGTTGTCTCGCACGTATTTCAGCCCTTCAATCGCCATGGCGAGCCCGCGCGCATTAGCGACCGGCTGCTGTTTCGGCGTTTGCGCGGACAGGATGGCGATGACGGCCCCGACCGTCATGGCGACGCTGACGCCGTAAACGATCTCGCCGCCGAAGGCGTAGAGGATGCCGCCAAATGCGGGGCCGACGATCGCGGCCACCTGAAACCCGAGCGAATTCCAGGCGATGGCGCTTGCGAGTTCAGCGCGCGGCACAAGCGTCGGATAAAGCGCGTTCGACGCCGCCGGCGTGAAGGCGTTGACGCCGCCAAGAACGACGGCGATTGAGAATATCACCGGCAGGACAAGCGGGCCGGTCATGAAAACGGTGGCGATCAACCCGGCGCCGGCGAGCGCGCGGATCAGATTGGCGACGATGAGGATCGTCTTCCTGTCGAAGCGGTCAGCCGCCTGTCCGCCGACCAGCGAGAGAATGAGAACGGGAAGGAACTGCGCGAGCCCGACCAGGCCTAGAATGAGGGCGGCTTCCTCGACGGGCCGCGTCTGACGCGCGACGTCATAGACCTGCCAGCCGATCGCGACCGCCTGCATCTGGCGCGCCGCCGACAAAAGCTGCCGCATCACCCAGTAGCGGGCGTATGCGCTGTGGCGAAAGACCTGAAACGATGGAACGAGGGACATGGGGCGGATCAAAGCGTGCGCTCGCCTATAGGGGACGTCGCCTCATCTGGCTATGCGTCGCGGCTATCCAATCAGCCGCGCCGCCAATGTTTTTCAGGCTTTCACCTTCACATAGCTGCCCGGCGCGTCTTCGATCGGCGCGAGATCGCCGTCGCCCGGCATGCGTGCGGGAACTTTTCCAGTTGAAATCTTGTTCAGCCATTCCATCCAGTAAGGCCACCAAGATCCCGGATGTCGAACAGCGTCCGCCTTCCAGTCGTCGAGTTTTGGCGGCAGGGCGGGATTGATGGAATGGTGGTATTTTTTTTTGTCGGGATGGTTCACGACGCCGGCGATATGGCCTGAGCCGGCGAGCATATAGGTGACGTCCGCCTTGTCTTTCGAAGCGAAAAGCCGCGCCGTGCGATAGACGGAATTATGCGGCGCGATGTGATCGGTCTCGCCGGCCTGCATGAAAATGGGAATGTCGACGTCGCCGAGGTCGAGCGTCTCGCCGTCGATAATCATTTCACCCTTTGCGAGCCGATTATGCTGGTAGAATTCGCGCAGATAGAAAAGGTGCACTTTTTTCGGCATGCGCGTCGCGTCTGAATTCCAGTAGAGCAGGTCGAATTTCGCCGGGTCCTTGCCTTTCATGTAATTGTCGATCACGAACGACCAGATAAGGTCGTTTGAGCGCAGCATGTTGAAGGTCGTCGCCATGGCGCGCCCTTCAAGAACGCCGCCGGCCGCATCCATCTGCTTTTCAATTGCGTCGAGCTGTTCATCATCGACGAACAAAAGAAGATCGCCGGATTCCTTGAAATCCGCCTGCGCCGTGAAAAAGGTCGCAGACCGGATGCGATGATCGCCGCGCTTCGCCATCAGGGAAAGGGCGGTCGCCAGCATGGTGCCGCCGATGCAATAGCCGATCGCATCGACTTCTTCTTCTCCGGTCGCTTTCTTCACTGCGCCGAGCGCCTCAAAGCAGCCCTGCTTGATGTAGTCCTCAAACGTCTTGTGTTTGAGTTCGGGACCCGGATTGACCCAGGAGACGACGAAGACGGTGCGTCCCTGTTCGACCATCCATCGAATGAAGGAATTGCTCGGCTGGAGGTCGAGAATGTAGAATTTGTTTATCCACGGAGGAAAGATGAGAAGCGGGCGTTTCGCGACCTCTTCCGTCATCGGCGCGTATTGGATGAGTTGCAGGATTTCGTTCTGGAAGACCACTTTTCCGGGCGTCGTCGCGATATTCACGCCAAGCTTGAAATGTTCGAGATCAGCCTGCCTGATAGCCAGCGAGCCGTCGCCGCGATCGAGATCCTCAAGCAGGTTCTTCATGCCCTTGAGAATATTCTCGCCCTTCGTCTCGATCGTCGTCTCGACGACTTCAGGGTTGAGAACGGGAAAATTGGTCGGCGCAATCGCATCGAGAAATTGCTGCGTGTAAAATTCAGCTTTCTTTTTCTCGTGCTCGTCCATCCCTTCGAGTTGATGGATCGTCGTCTTCAGCCATTTGGCGTAGGTGAGGTAGGACTGCTTGACGAAGTCGAGCATAGGATTTTCGCGCCACGCCTTGTGCGTGAAGCGCTTGTCGCCGGGTTCGGGTTCAATTGCGGGTTTGACTTCCTCGCCCGCGAATTTGCGCCCCATCGTCGCCATAAGCTTGGCGTAGTCGCCCCAGAGATTGAACTGGCGCTGCATGACCGTGCCAGGATCGGCGGCGAGCGCCTGCATCATTTCCTGCAAGCTTTCCCCGACATTGAGCGGGTCGGCCGACTTCTGGCCGGTCGCGACCTTCATGACGTCGGCGTTTTTCAAGAAGAACTCGCGGACGACTTCCTGTCCGGCGCCGGTCGTATCGACGAGGTATTCCGACAGCGCGTCGAAATCCTCAAACAGGCTCTTTTCTTCCGCCGCTTCGCCATTGGGCGCCCCGGCGGCCTTTTTGGGCTTTGATTCCGCCTTTTTTTCAGGCGATTTCTTCTTCTCGGTTGGCTGATCGGCTTGCGTCATGGGCTCGGTTCGCGTTTAGGTGCTGCCGACTTTATAGGGTGACGTTCCCTTGCGTGCAAAAGTTTGCATCTTGATGGCGGCGATTCTCGCGGCTGGCGGCTGCGCAGGCGGTCTGAAGCGCATCGCGCCGCCCGGCATCGTCAAATATGAAGACAGGGCCAAGGGGCAGCCGGTCAGCCCGGCGATTGAAGCGCGCATCGACGCCTATCAGACGGAAGAGGCGGGCGGGTTCCCTAAACTCGGCGAACAGCCGAGCATCGTTCCGGACGGCATCGCCTCGCCAGAGCGCGCCGCGATGCAGGAAACGCTCCTTGGTGCGCGCGACGCGCTGAACGCCGCCGTCGAGGTCGATCGCGCGGCGGCGCTGGCCGAACGCGGCGCCGAAGAAATTGAGACCCGGCGCGATGCGCTCGGGGCGGCGGTCAAGAAAGACGACGCAGCGGCGCGGCGCGAGCGCGGCCTGCCGCCGCGGCCGGTCGAAGACGACAGTCGCTAGGCGCGCCGGCGATGCCTTCACCGGAAGAATTCTATCGGATCAAACGGCTCCCTCCTTATGTGTTCGAGGAGGTGAATGCGTTGAAGGCGCGGCTGCGCGCCGCCGGGCGCGACGTCATCGATTTCGGCATGGGCAATCCCGATATGGATACGCCCGCGCACATCATTGACAAGCTCGTCGAAACCGCACGGAAGCCGCGTACAGGCCGCTATTCCGCCTCGAAGGGAATTGCAGGACTCAGAAGATCGATTGCGCGCTATTACGATCGTCGGTTTCAGGTGAAACTCGATCCCGCGAGCGAAGTCATCGCGACGCTCGGCTCTAAGGAAGGCTTCGCCAATCTCGCGCAGGCGATAACCGCGCCGGGCGATGTCATCCTCGCGCCCGATCCCGCCTATCCGATCCATGCTTACGGGTTCATCATCGCGGGCGGCGTCATTCGCGCCGTGCCTGCGCCATCGCCTGAGGCCTATCTTTCCGGCATGGGCCGCGCGGTCGCGCATATTACCCCGAAGCCGACCGCAATGGTCCTCAACTATCCGTCAAATCCGACTGCGCAAACCGTCGGTCTTGATTTCTACAGGGACGCTGTCGCCTTCGCGAAAAAGCACGACGTCTGGATTCTTTCAGATCTCGCTTATTCCGAAATCTATTTCGACGATGCGCCGCCGCCCTCGATCCTCGCCGTTCAGGGCGCCAAGGATATCGCGGTCGAAGTGAACTCGCTGTCGAAGACCTACGCGATGGCGGGATTCCGGGTCGGCATGGCGGTCGGGAATCCAAGGCTCATCGCAGCGCTTGGCCGCGTCAAATCCTATCTCGATTACGGCGCCTATACGCCCATTCAGGTCGCCGCGTCCGCCGCTCTCGACGGGCCGCAGGACTGCGTCGATGAAATTCGCGCGATCTACAAATCCCGCCGCGACGCGCTTGTCGAAAGCTTCGCCAAGGCCGGCTGGGTTATTCCTTCGCCCGCGGCCTCGATGTTCGCCTGGACGGAAATCCCGGAAGAGTATCGCGCGCTCGGCTCGGTCGGCTTCGCCAAGAAGCTGATGGAGGAGGCGGATGTCGCTGTCGCGCCGGGGCTCGGTTTCGGCGAACATGGCGAAGGGTTCGTCAGGATCGGCCTCGTCGAAAACGAGCAGCGCATCCGGCAGGCCGCACGCAATGTGAAGAAGATGCTCTCGCGGCGGAATGCGGCGTAAGACGAATTGCCGTTTCATGCCCTTTCCGGTTGAAATTGCCCGTTTCCGGACTGGATTCTGGCCCGCTCTGTGCTAGTCGGGGCCCAAACCACGCCAAATGGCGATCACGCAGAACCGGGGATAATCGATGGCCGACGCAGAATTTCTTGACCGCATCCTGACCATGGAGATCGGCCGCTGCACCGAAGCGGCGGCGGTCGCCGCTTCGAAAATGATCGGCCGGGGCGACAAGAACGGCGCCGACCAGGCCGCCGTTGCAGCCCTGCGCGAAGCGCTCAACAAGCTCGAGATCGACGGCATGGTCGTCATCGGCGAGGGGGAGCGCGACGAGGCGCCGATGCTGTTCATCGGCGAGAAGGTCGGCACGAAAAGAGGCCCGGCGGTCGACATCGCTCTTGATCCGCTGGAAGGCACGGACCTTACCGCCAAGGGCATGGGCAATGCGCTCGCCGTCGTCGCGATGGCGACGAAGGGAACGATGCTGCACGCGCCCGACACCTATATGGACAAGATCGCAGTCGGCCCAGGTTATCCGGACGGCGTCGTCGATCTCGACGCGAGCGTTGAAGAGAACATCCGCGAGCTTGCGAAAGCCAAGCGCGTACAGCCTTCCGACATCACGCTCTGCGTGCTCGATCGTGAGCGTCACCTGCACATTATCGAAGCAGCCCGCGGCATCGGTGCGCGCATCATGCTGATCCCGGACGGGGATGTCGCCGGCGTTTTCCATACGACCGATCCCTCGACCGGCATCGATCTCTATGTCGGGCAGGGCGGCGCGCCGGAAGGCGTTCTCGCAGCGGCGGCATTGCGCTGCGTCGGCGGTCAGATGCAGGGACGCCTCGTCTTCCGCAATGACGATGAGAAAGCGCGCGCGGCGCGCGCCGGCATCACAGATCTCAACCGTAAATACGGATTGACGGACCTCTGCGGCGGCGATGTCTTTTTCGCTGCGACGGGCGTTACTAACGGCGCGATGCTCGACGGCGTCAAATGGGAGCCGGGGCATGTGACGACGCACACCGTCGTCATGCGCTCAAAGACCGGCACGATCCGTTACATTCACGCGCGCACGCGCCGCTGATTTCCGATCAGCCGCCCTGCAGCGATGTTATGAAGTCGTTCAGACCGAAATCGAACTTCGCATCGAGGCCGAGAAGCAGGATGACGAAGACGGCGAGCGGCGCCGCATAGCGGATCATCAGCCGCCAATAGCGGAAGACGCCTTCGCCGGCGTTTGGCAATTCATCGCGCATGATCGCGCGCGGGACGATCCATCCTGCAAAGACGGCGACCAGCAGGCCGCCAAGCGGCAGAGCGATGCTGCCCGAAATGAAATCAACCCACGGCCCGACATCTGGTGAGACGACTGTCCAGGCGCCGATCGCCCATGCGAGGATGCCAAAGGCGACGGCGGAAACTTTCGCCGGCAGCTTCATCTGCTCTTGCCCGACGACCGAGACGACCAGAAGGAGTGAGATCGACGACGTCAACGCGGCGATGAAAGCGAGAAAGAAGAAAAGCCCGCCGATGATCGATCCCGCCGGCATGTTGGCGAACACGGCCGGGAGGGCGCCGAAAATAAGTCCTGCGCCAGCCGCCGGATCGAGCCCCTGGGTGAAAACGATCGGAAAGATCATGAGGCCGGCGACAACGGCGACGAGGGTATCGGAACCGGCGATGATTGCGCCTGAATCGGCGATGTTGTCTCGCCGGCCCAGAAACGAGCCGTAAGTGATCATCAGGCCTGCGCCGACGCCGATTGAAAAGAACGCCTGACCGAGCGCGGCCAGAACCGTCGAAGGCGTGATTTCCGAAAAACGCGGCGCGAAGAGATAGTCGATCGCTTCGCGCGCGCCGCCGCCCATCAACGCATAACCGCACAGGAGCGCCAGCATCAGAAAGAACAGCGGCATGAGAACCGTCACGACTTTCTCAATGCCGCCGTGAAGGCCGCGCGAGACGACAAGGACTGTGATCGCCATGAAAAGCGTATGCCAGCCGAGGGCGTGAATGACGCCGTTGTAAAGCGGCGCGATGACGGCGGCGTCTGCGGCGCTGCGGCCGGCGAATTCGCCGAGGAAAGACATCAGCGAATAGGCCATCACCTGTCCGGCGATGACGCTATAGGTCGTCAGTATCAGGAACGAGGCGAAGGCGCCGACAAGGCCAGTCATGCCCCATGCCGGAGACTTGCCCGAGTCCCGTGCGAGGCCGGCGGTCGATCCGACGGCTGACAGTCCTTTGTGGCGTCCGACCGCCAGCTCGCCGATGAGGATCGGATAGGCGACGAAGACCACGCAAAGAAGATAGACGAGCACGAAGGCCGATCCGCCGTTCTGTCCGGTCTGGAACGGAAAGCGCCACAGATTGCCGAGCCCGACGGACGAGCCGATGGCGGCCATGAGAAAGGCGAATCTCGACGACCATTGCGGCGTTGCAGCGGAATCGGCAGGTTTCAGGGCCGTTGGCGCGCGCTCCCACGATTGCAATCATGCGCCTCGCGGCGCCCGTGGGAATGGTGGCGCAATCAAGCCGCGACGGCAAGTTTTCGGTCGCCAGGCGCAATGGCGGCATATTTCGCGTCGATAAGAGGGGCGCTGATTGCGTCGCCGCTTTTTCTAAATTGCGGCGCGTGGGACGGCGTGCCAAACGAAGTCAATGTTTTCCTTCTTTGAACGCCGGCTCGATCCATTCCCTGAAACGCGCCTCGGCGCGCCGCCGAAGGGGCTTGTACGCTTTTGCTGGCATTTCGTTCGCGATGCGCGCCGATGGCTCGCGGCGCTCGCCTTGCTGACGGCGGCGATCGCAGTCGGCGAGGTCATGCTGTTTGGATTTCTTGGGAAAATCGTCGACTGGCTCGCGAACGCCGAGCGCGACGGCTTCCTGACCCGCGAGTCCGGCCGCCTGTTCCAGATGAGCGCGTTGATCCTCGTTGCGCTTCCGCTCGCTGTCTTCCTCCAGTCTCTCGTCGTTCATCAGGTGCTGCTCGGC
>JAGRED010000244.1 GCA_020446725.1 Parvularculaceae bacterium
AGAATAAGCGGCGAGCCCGGAAAGACACCGCCGATCATGTCCCAGCCTTCACCCGATTTGACGCGCGCTTCATACCAGGCGACCGGGCCGGTGAAAGGCTGGTGCGAATTGACGAGAAGCCGCGTGGCGCCGTCCGCAGAGCGCGCTGGCGACACCGCCATCGCATTGGATCCGAGTTCGGCCTCGTCTGAAATCTTTAGGAACGCCGACTTCAGCCATTCGACGCCGGCGGCTTTCTGCGCGTCCGCTTCGAAGACCTTCTTCAGTTCTTCTTCGAGACCGTAAAAGAACGGCGTTCGCGCCGCGAAGCCCGCAACGATATCCTGCGACGTCACAGGCGTCACCGCGCGGTCGCAACGCTTCTTTTTTTCTGCGCAATAGAAATTTAGACCCGCGGCGTAGGCAGCAAGCACAGCGCGCGTCTGTTTTGTAAGATCCTTTTCGAATTTCGCTGCAATCGCGTCATTGGCGCCGAGCGCGGCGACAAGAAAGTCAGTAACGGCCGCATCTTTTCCGTTACGCTGCGAAAGGCGGCCGCGCGAGAAGAGAATGACTTCTTCAAACGTTTTCCAGTCATCTTCGGCATGCGCGTAAGCGAGCCCGAACGCCACATCAGCGTCGCGCGCACCATAGATATGCGGTACGCCCCATTTGTCGCGGATGATCCGCGCATCATAGGCTTTGGCTCCGGCAATCGCCGCCTTGCGATCAAAGCGCGCGGGCGCGGGCGTCATCAGGAAAAGCGCCGCCCCGACGCCCGCAAGCGCAACGAGCGCGCCTAGCGTCGCTGCGATTCGAAATAAGATCTTCAACACGGCCTCGTTTCGCCCCTTGCTCGCTCAATCCTACTTGCAAATTTGCGTCAGGTAAGGATGCTCCCGTTCGACGATCCAATCGAGCCTGAAGCGCAGTCAGTTGAAAGATTCGCCATGAAATTGAGCACAAGCCTCCTCGTCACCTCCATACCCTTCCTCATCGCGCCCGCTGGCGCCGAGGCGCCCCTTTCCAGCAATCCCTATTTTGCGGACGGCCAGAATACGCTCAGCGCGCGGCGCGCTTTGAAGCCGAATAAGAAGCCGGCGAAAAATGTCATCCTGTTCATCGGCGACGGCATGGACCCGACGACGATTGCCGCAACGCGAATCTTCGACGGACAGAGCCGCGGCGAAGAGGGGGAAGAGAATTTCCTCAGCTTTGAGAAATTCCCCTACCTCGCGATGTCAAAGACCTACAACACAAACGCGCAAACGCCGGACAGCGCCGGCACGATGTCGGCGATGATGACCGGCGTCAAAACCAAGATGGGCGTCATATCACTGAGCGACGCCGCTGCGGTCGGCGATTGCGCATCCGCCGCAGGCGCGATGGTCCCGACTGTCGCGGAACTCGCGGAAAAGGCAGGCCTATCGACTGGAGTCATTTCGACCGCACGCCTCACCCATGCGACGCCCGCCGCCGTCTATGCGCACGCGGCCGATCGTGACTGGGAGCGCGACACAAACCTGCCTGAAGGCGCGATTGAGGGCGGTTGCAAAGATATTGCGCGCCAGCTCATCGAATTTCCCTATGGCGACGGGATCGACGTCGCCATGGGCGGCGGTCGCAGCAATTTCCTTCCCGTCGAGGCGGACGATCCGGAGGATGCAGACGCAAAAGGCGGACGCCTCGACGGACGCAACCTCGCCGACGAATGGACGAAAAAGGGAAACAACAATCCTTTTGTCTACGACAAATCGGGTTTTGATGCGGTCGACCCGGCGACGAAACCAAAACTGCTCGGCCTCTTTGAACGATCGCATCTTGAATATGAGGCCGATCGCGCAAGCGATGCGGGAGGTGAACCTTCTCTCGCTGAAATGACGAATAAAGCGATTGAGATCCTTCGTCAGGATAAGGACGGTTTTTTCCTGATGGTGGAAGCCGGGCGCGTCGATCACGCCCACCACGCCGGAAACGCCGCCCGCGCGCTGAAAGACGCACAGGCCCTGTCAGAAGCTGTCGCCGCGGCGCGCGCGATGACGAATGAGGGCGACACGCTAATCATCGTCACCGCCGATCACGGCCACACGATGAGTTTTGCCGGCTATCCGAGAAAGGGCAATCCCATCCTCGGCCTTGCGAGCGCGACGCTGGAGGATGCGGCGGGCGATGACGGTTACGCCCGCGCATCTGACGGCAAGCGCTATACGACGCTCGCTTACGCAAACGGCCCGGGCTCGGCGCTTGTCGGGCAGAAAAAAGCGGGTGAACGTCATGATCCAACGCCGGAAGAGGTCGCCGACGTCAATTATCGCCAGCAATCGCTCGTGCCGGCCGGGTCGGAGACTCACGGCGGTCAGGACGTCACGATTTACGCCTCAGGCCCGCACGCTTACCTCTTTGGCGGCGTTGTCGAGCAGAGCTACATCTTTCATGTGATCGATGATGCGCTGTCGCTGAGGCGTCGCGCGCAACCCTGATTCAGGCGGGTGCGCGCCTTGGCCCGGGGGAAGGTCGCGAGCGACTAGAATACTGTGGCGGTCAATCGACCGCTGTGGCAGGCTCGGATCGATCAGCTGCGCCTGGTTTGCCCGTATGCCATTCAGGCGCCGGGTGTTCGCAGCGGAGCGTACCGCATCGACGTCCGTCTTTTTTGCGGACCGGTCATTTGGGGAGACATAGGATGCTGGACCGTATCGAACCTCATGCAAAGAGCGCCAAAGGCAGGCACGACCTTATCGCGCGGATCTGGCGCGATTTTAATGTCCGCGCCGCATGCGAAGTCGGCGTCTTCAGAGGCATCTTCGCCGAGAACATCCTGACGGCCTGCCCCGACATCGATCAGTATTACATGATCGATCCTTGGCGGCATCTCTCCAATTGGGAAAAACCGGCGAACCGCGATGACGACGTATTCAATAAGTTTCTGGAAGAAGCGATGGCCAGAACCGAATTCGCGGCGTCGAGGCGGCGCGTGCTCAGGGGAACCACAAAGGAAGTAAGCGCTGAAATTCCGAACGGTTCGCTCGACGCGGTCTATATCGACGGCGACCATACCTTGCGGGGAATTGCGATTGACCTCATAACCATGTTGCCCAAGATGCGTATCGGCGGCATTGTTTGCGGCGATGATTTCACAAAAAACATCTGGCAACACGGGACGAAATTTGCGCCGACCGAGGTGTTTCCCTATGCGGTCTATTTCGCCGAGGCGCAGGACCTGCCGATCTATACGCTTCCATATGACCAGTTCCTGATCGTCAACGATCCTGGCTCAGGATTCGAATGCCGTGATCTCGCCGGTTACATGACAACCCCGCTGATAGAGGCGTATACGCCTCCGTCGCTTGCCTCGCGCGCGGTGAATCGGACGAAGCGAATTTTCGGACTTTGACAATCTGACGGCGTCGGCCGCTCCAATCAGCGATGGCCATCGCCGTCATCGACCTCAACGGCCTCGCCCTCTATCGTCACGCCGGACGAAGTGTCTTCACGCGTTTCATACCCCCATGCCGAACCGGAAACCTGAACGGCGGCGTGATCTTTCAGGTAGGCCATGACGCCGCGCGCGATCTGCAGCCGCAAGGGCGGTACGAGCAGCAGAAAGCCCATCGCGTCGGTCACATAGCCGGGCGTCATCAAAAGAACGCCGGCGATCAAGATGAAGACGCCATGCGCCAGCTGATCGACCGGAAGCTCGCTCCTTGCGAGGGAGGTCTGCGCACGCCGGATAACCTCAAAGCCCTGAAGCCGCACCAGAAAAGCGCCGATCACCGCCGTGACGACGCAACCGAGCAGAGTCGGCAGCAATCCGATCCAGCCGCCGATCTTGATGAACGCGGCGATCTCAAGAATCGGCACGCCGACAAAAAGAATAAAGAGGATAATCCCGATGCTCATTCGATGAGTTTCAAAACGCCTTGCGGCGCCCACCCTATGCGCCCGTCCTCGGTGCGCGCCATAACGAAGCCGCTTTCAGAATACAGAAGCGCCAAACGCTCGCCTTTCACAACTGTCAATTCGAGAGCATTGAAATCGCGGATCATCCGCCACGGAACTACGCTGCGGTCGATCCACTGCAGGGGCGTCCAGCCGCCGCGCCCGTCCGGCCCCGCGCACCAGATCCAGCCGAAGAGGTCGGTCTTGCGTTCGGCGTCCGGAATAACGATGTCGCCTGCGCTGACGGCGATAGGATCGTCATAGAACCGTCGATAGTCCTCAATGACGACAGCGACGCGGCCAGCGAGATCCAGCAGCATCGCGCGCTACTCGACGGGGTCGAGCCAGCCCCATTCATCGCGCGTCTCGCCGGTGAAGAGACCGAAAAACGCGCTCTGGATTTCCTCGGTGATCGGCTTGTTCCCCGAGCCAATCGGCAGACGGTCGACCGATTTTACGGGCGTCACTTCAACCGCCGTGCCGACCATGAACATCTCATCGGCCGCATAGAGCATTTCACGCGAAATGTTCTGTTCGACGACTTCAAAGCCGCGAGACTTCGCAAGCGTCATAATAGAATCGCGCGTGATGCCGAGCAGGATCGACGCTGACCCGGGCGGCGTGTAGATCTTGCCGTTCATCACGACGAACAGGTTCTCACCCGCGCCTTCGCTGACAAGGCCCGTCGCATCAAGGCCGATGCCTTCAGCAAATCCGCGCTCGCGCGCTTCGAGCGCGATCAGGCGGCTTGAAAGGTAATTGCCGGCCGCTTTGGCGCCCGCCGGCATCGTATCCGGCGCAAGGCGCCGCCAGCTCGAGATGCACGCGTCGACGCCGTTTTTAATCCCGTCCTCGCCGAGATAGGCCCCCCATGGATAGGCGGCGATGATCGTCTCCGATTTCTCATGCGGCGCGGAAATACCCATTTCACCGTAGCCGAGAAAGACGAGCGGGCGAATATAGGCGGATTTCAATCCGTTATCGCGCACCACGTCCTTGCAGGCCTGCATCAGCTCGTCGATCGAATGTTTCAATGGGAGGCGGTATACGCGCGCAGAATAGTGAAGCCGCTTGATGTGGTCGAAATTGCGGAAGATCACCGTGCCCTTGTGCTTCGTTTCATAGGCGCGCATGCCTTCAAAGACGGCCGTCGCGTAATGGAGCGCGTGCGTGAGCACATGAACCTTGGCGTCAGCCCAGGGGACCATTTCGCCATTCGACCAAATATACTTCTGCTCCTGGACGGGCATTCTCATTTCCTCCGCGCGATTCGGTTCACCCTTCTCATAACGCCGCCGCCCTTCCGGGGCCAGCGCGCCCCCCGGTCCCCCGTCGATTTCGCGAATTTCGGCCCGCAATCTGGCGGCGGAAGCCGATTTTCGCCATAGGAAGCCTTCAGGCTGGTAGATCGTTCCAGAAATGGGAGCCCTAAAATGACCGCAGCGCGCGCGATGGACGAACTTTTGTCGCTGATGGCGGCCTTGAGGACGCCCGGCACAGGCTGCCCATGGGATCTTGAACAGAACTTCCGCACCATCGCTCCGTATACGGTCGAGGAAGCTTACGAAGTCGCGGATGCGATTGAGCGCGGCGATATGGACGAATTGAAGAGCGAGCTTGGCGATCTACTCTTCCAGACGGTTTTTCACGCCCGCATTGCGGAGGAGGAAGGCGCATTCGCCTTTGAAGATGTCGCGCGCGCCATCACCGAGAAAATGCGCATCCGTCACCCGCATGTTTTCGGCGACGCGGACGCGCGCGACGCCGAGGAACAGACCCGGCAATGGGAGACGCAAAAGGCCGAAGAGCGCATACTGAAAGGCAAGACCGGGCTTCTCGATGACGTGCCGGTCGGGCTTCCCGGCCTCACCCGCGCCGTCAAACTGCAAAAACGCGCCGCACGCATCGGGTTTGACTGGACGCATCCCCGCGCCGTGCTCGACAAGATCGCCGAGGAGACCGAAGAGCTTGTCGCCGTCATCGAAGACTCTGAAAGCGGCGAAGGCGATGCTGACAGGATCGAGGATGAATTCGGCGATCTTCTCTTCGTCATCGCCAATCTGTCACGTCACCTCAATGTCGATCCGGAGGCGGCGCTCCGCCGCGCCAATCAGAAATTCGCCCGCCGTTTCCGCCACATTGAGAAGCGGCTTGGCGAAGCGGGCCGTCTCGGCGAAGCAAGCCTTGAAGAGATGGAAGCGCTCTGGATCGAGGCGAAAGTATTGGAACGGGCCTGAACGCGGACGACAAGGCGAAGCTCGCCCGCTTCGCCTCACAAAGACGCGACTTTCCGGGACGCTTCGATGATGTCCTTATCAAGATTGGCGTCGCGCGCGAATGCGACAGCAGCGTCAAAATAGAGCTGTTCTTCAGCGACAAAGCGAGACCTGAACTCGTCCATCATCAGGCTTTTTTGTTTCTTGCGTTCCTGAGCCGCCATAACTTCCACGACGATGCCAATAACGATCGTCGCTCGGCCAGCGTTTTTCAGTAAGGTTTTTCCCGCGGCAGCGCCGGCGCCAGCGGATGCGACGAAACGGGCCGCTCTCTGCCGGGCGCGGCTCAACGCCTGACGTCGAGCCATCTCAACAGACAGTTCCCGAACTGTTGCGATTACCTCCGCCGAAAAAAGCGAAAAATTTGCGACTTTCACCACGGACTCAAGCGTGCGATTCCTAAATAAACCCTCTCGTTCAGCATAATGGCGCGCTGCGCCTGTGGGCTCAATCGGCAGTGCGCTGAGCAGAGTTTGGAATTCCCGGTCCGATATTTCCTTTTTGATGAAATACGATTGCAATGACATACGCATCACAATCTCATAGCGCTCGAGCGAACTCAGCGTCGCGGACTTCCAAACGCCGAGCAGCACTTCATCTTCAATGCCCGAAAAATGCTTCTCGAAATCCTTCTCGATGAATTTCTTGCAAAATCCCAACCGCACAATGCAACCGAGAGAACGATAGAGATCGCCGCCATAGGAAAAATAAGGGTCTACGAATTCTTTTTCGATCTGCGCCAGCAAAAGTTGTTGTTGGGGTAGCGTCCTCGCGTGGAAAACCGAATAGGCGCTCGTGCGTGCCTTGCCTTCGGCATCCACATAGGCTGTCTCGACTGATTTCCAGGTCATCCCATGAGACTGGAGGATCAGATTGGCTTCGCGCAGAGAAGCCGGGTCCGCTTCCAACTCCGCGGCATAGGCCGAAGGGATGAGCGAGAGTTTCACCCCCGCTTTTTCAACAGCAAAGAGCGCCAGAACAATGATCGTGATGATCAAAATGAGCGCATAAATCCGGCCTCTCGGGCCTTTTTTCCCGTTCTTTTCGGAATTCATCCCCGCCCCCGCGCCCCTTCCGATATTTGATCGCGGAAGATTTCGTGATAAGCGTTTTCCAGTCAAGCACAGATGTTGCGGAAACTGTGATCAGCTCGCCGCATGTGGCGACAACCCCACAACGACGCCCTGCGCACATCCTGCGCCTTCCGTCTATTTCATCCGCATACAGTCGTTCGCGAAACACGATTGCGTTTTTCACTATTCCCGGCGACGAAACACGACGATGCGGTTTGTATTCGTTCCGCCTTTGTTGTTGCCGACGCCCCAGCAATTCGCCGTCTTTGTGAATGCCTGACTGTTGACCATCACAAAGAGCCGATCAAAGGGAAGCCCTTCGGCGGCGTTCCAGACAAGCCGCTCCAACAGCACGCGCCCCTTGCGCACTTCACCGACTTCAAAAGCGACATGACCGCCGGGCCGCACTACCCGCGCAAGTTCGGAAAGGACGTTGCGAACCATCGACGCCCATGCAGATTCTGTTCGGTGCTGCGCGATAGCGACGGCATCGACATCAATGCCTGCGAACCAGCACCGGAGCCAGTTGTCATCACGATATTGCACGATGTCGAGAAAGGGCGGCGACGTGACGACGAGCGCGACGGATCCGGTTGGAATGTCCGGCGTTCGGTCCGCGGGCGCGGTTGAAAAAAGCATGTCGCGCGCGGGCGCAGGCGCGCCGCTCGACAATAACGCCCGTGACTTTTTCAGGATCAGCCTGGCGACATCGCGATCGGGCGGCGTCTGCGCGCGCTTTTCATTGATCTTCAACTGTGACTGAACCGACACCGCCTGATTTGGCGGCAACGTATAGACCGAAAAAAAACCCGGCGAATGACCGGTCAGCCGGTTGATCGCAACCATCCGGATCCAGTCGGTGACAGGATCGGGCGTCTTGTCGAGGGGCGCTTTATTCGCCAGCCATTTTTTGAGAGCCAGAATTCGGCGCAGGGTGCGCTCGCTGTAAAACGCCAGAAGATCGGGCGCTTCCTCATCGCCGTCATCCCAGTCAATGGCGGCGAGCGCCGTTTCAATCGCCTCAACCGACACGGGACGAAGGCGCGGACGCGTCAGCAACACGCTCAACGGGTTAATGTCATTGCCCGCAGGCTTGCGGCCAAGAAGGTGCGTCTCGACGGGCGTCGTTCCCCGTCCCATGAAAGGGTCGTACACCCATTCGCCGGGCGCTGTCAGGCGGCTGATGAAAAAGCCCGGCAATTGCGGTTTGAAACACGCGCGATAGCTGACTTCATGGATCGAATGCGCCTGACGTTGCGCGGCAGTCCAGAATTCGTTGACGATATAGGGAACGCCGCCCTCTTCGAACGCGGCTGATCGCTTGCCGAACCCATCAAAGTTTCTGACATCTTCGGCAAAGGTTTGCTTACGCACTGAAACGGAATGCGAATTATCGCTCACTGCCGCGACTGATGGCGGTGCGAAGAGCGGAAGCGCGTCAAGAGAATCAATCATGGGCGCGATGCTACATTACCGGCATCGGCATATACAGAATTGCAAAGGAGGGCGGGATCAGTCTCCTACCCCCCGTAGCCGCCTCTCGGTCGAAGCTGCTTCATCATCAGGCGGTAAACGCCAAGGAAGATGACGATCAGCAGCGATTTGAGAGCGATATCCTCCACCATCCAGTTGAGCCATGGCGCGCGCACGCCCCAATAGGCGATCGGAAAATAGATGAAGGTCTGCGCCACATAGGCTGACAGCAACGCGAAAAACGGCGCCCGCCACCAGCGCTCGCCGCCGCGCGTGACGTCATAGACGGCGCCGGCGATGAATTGCGACAGGACCGACGATCCGACAAAGGCGATGACGAACGCCGTCGAGGGAAGATCGCCGGCTTCAAGCTGCGGCGAGAGATAGGAAACGCCTGCGAAAGCCGCGAAGGCGGCGACCGCCCAGGAAGCTGTCACGACGCGCGAGGCCTCTTCACCGCCGAATCGGCGCGCAATCAGGATGACGACAGGCGCGCCCGCGGCCATCAGGAAATAGCCGGCGGAGAGCCAGTTGCCAGGTTTTACGGGGCTCGTCGCAAAGAAATGGTCGAGCCCGTGATAGGGAATGTCGACCGTGAGGAACGCGAAAACCAGAATCGGTATGATGAACGCGGAAAGAAGCGCAACGCGCGCAAGCGAGGCGAAAAACCGCCGCGTCTCGCGCGCGAGTTTTTCGAGCGGCGTTTCCTTGATCGGCCGCCTCGTCTCGACGGCGGTCGCAGCTTCCACGACTGGCCCTCACCTCATATTGTCAGCAGACCGATTCTGAAGCGCGTTACGCCGTCCTGCAACCGTTACCGGAACGCGCCGCGGAATGTCGGACTCAGCCGGCGGAGGCGCGCCCTGACGGCAGGCCGGCGGACGGACTGATTAACCGAAAAGATTCCGGCGCTTAGGAGGCTTTGGCGAGATCCCGCTTGATCTTCTTCGCGCTGGTCGACAGCGCCGCCTCGTCAGCCTTGGCGAGGAAGGCGTCGAGACCGCCGACATGGTCGACCGTGCGCAACGCCGAAGCAGCTACGCGTAGCTTGAACCCGCGACCGAGCTTGTCGGAATGCAGGGTGACGTCGCACAGGTTCGGCAGGAACCGGCGCTTCGTCTTGTTGTTGGCGTGCGATACGTTGTGTCCGACCATCGGGCCGACGCCTGTCAGTTCACACCGGCGAGCCATGCTGATAACCCTGTTTTCAAGCGTTCGAGCGCCCCGGAGGGGCGCGAATTCATAAAGAGCCCGCGCGTCTAGTCGAGGCGTCCCCGACTGTCAAGCGCGGCGGCCGGCGCGCCCTTTCAATCCGCTGCGAAACCCTTAAATGGCGGGGGCGACGCCCCAACCGCTTTGGCCAGAGGCCATGAACCGCCGGAAATTAAAGCCCCACGATATTGTCCTGCCGCCCCGGGAGGAAGCCGCGCGGCTGATCGCGCTCCTTGGGCCGACCAACACTGGCAAGACCCACCACGCGATCGACCGCCTCCTCTCCCACCGGACGGGGATGATCGGCCTCCCGCTCCGCCTCCTCGCACGGGAGGTTTACGACCGCTTACTCGAACGCCGACCTGCCGGCGAGGTCGCCCTGGTGACGGGCGAGGAGAAGATCGTTCCGCCAGCGCCGCGCTATTGGGTCTCGACCGTAGAGGCGATGCCGCTTGGTGAGCCCGTCGAATTTCTCGCCGTCGACGAGATCCAGCTCGCCGCTGATCCCGAGCGCGGGCGGGTGTTCACCTCGCGCCTCCTCCATGCGCGCGGAACGAAAGAAACGCTCTTTCTCGGGTCAGACACGATGCGGCCGATCCTGCGGAGCCTCTTCCCCGGAATCGCCTTTGAG
>JAGRED010000245.1 GCA_020446725.1 Parvularculaceae bacterium
ACATCCCCGCCGCCTTCGACCGCATTCCAGAGCCCTGGTCGCCGCATATCGCGGCGCGCGTCAACAATCAGGAAGTAAGGCTCGCCAAGATCCACGGCTCCTTCGACTGGCATCATCATGACGGCGTCGATGAGCTTTTCTTTGTCGTCAGGGGACGGTTCGTCATGCGCTTTCGCGCCAAAGACGAACAATGGGACGTCGCGATGGAGGAAGGCGACATGATCGTCGTGCCGGCGAATGTCGAGCACATGCCCGTCGCTGAAGAGGAATGCTGGATCCTGATGGTTGAAGACGCCGGCACGCTCAACACCGGCGACAAGGTCACCGACAGGACGAAAACCGATCTGCCGGTCCTGTAAGGATCAGCCGCCCGTCAATTGTTCAAGCATTGACATGCGATCGAAATAGATGCGTTCGGCCGCGATTTTTTCGCCGTCGAATTCGAAGAAAGCCGCCATTCGAATTCTGAAGGGCTTGCCTGTCGGCGCCATCTCGCCCGCCGGCGTTCTCAGCGGCCCTTCATGCGTTCCCATCAGCCAGAATTCGGTGATGACGGCGTCGCCCGCTATTCTCAGGCTGATGATTTCGTTGCGCTGGTCGGGGAACGCGGTCCGTGAGGCGCGGTAATAGTCGCGCACTTCAGCTTCGCCGTCGAAGGTCTGGCCCGCGCCGACGAGTTCATAATGCGGATGGTCGAACGTGTTGATGGCCGCGTCGAAATCGAGCCGGTTCTCCGCCTCCATATGCTCGCGAACGATCTGAAGGCGCCGCTCGGCCAGTGCGTTATGGGCCAGCGCATTATCCGTCATGTCCTGCTCCGTCGTCGCGTCAGGGGATGCTAGCAATTGAGGCGAGCGCCGGAAACCGCCTCAAGCGGTTGCCCCGCGCCGCGCGCGCCGCTAAAGAGCCTCGCGACTTTCTTCAATCAAAAGCGTGCGAAATGGCCATCCTCGTCGACAAATCGACCCGCGTGATCTGCCAGGGCCTCACGGGCTCGCAGGGCACCTTCCATACCGAGCAGGCGATCGCCTACGGCACGCGCATGACGGCCGGCGTGACGCCCGGCAAGGGCGGTTCGACATGGAAGGGCGGCGGGGCCGCCGAGGGCGCGACGCTTCCCGTTTGCGACACCGTCGCCGAGGCGCGGGAGAAATTCGGCGCCGAGGCGAGCGTCATCTACGTGCCGCCGCCGTTTGCGGCCGATTCAATTCTTGAGGCGATCGACGCTGAAGTCCCGCTCATCGTCTGCATCACGGAAGGCATTCCGGTGCAGGACATGGTGCGCGTGAAACGCGCGCTCGACGCCTCGAAGTCGCGGCTCGTCGGTCCGAACTGCCCCGGCGTCATCACGCCCGGCGAATGCAAGATCGGGATCATGCCCGGCCATATTCACCGCGACGGCCATGTCGGCATCGTCTCGCGATCGGGCACACTCACCTATGAGGCGGTGCACCAGACGACGATGGCCGGTCTCGGCCAGTCGACCTGCGTCGGCATCGGCGGCGACCCGGTGAAGGGGACGGATTTCATCGACGTCCTCGAATTGTTCCTCGCGGATGATGACACTCATTCAATTATCATGATCGGCGAAATCGGCGGGTCGGCCGAGGCGGAGGCCGCCGAGTTCCTCGCCGCCAATAAGGTCAAGAAGCCGACCGTCGGCTTCATCGCCGGGGTGACGGCCCCTCCGGGCCGCCGCATGGGGCACGCCGGGGCCCTCGTTTCGGGGGCGAACGACACGGCCGCCGCCAAGATCGAGGCGATGAAACGGGCCGGGATCGGCGTTTCGCCGACGCCGGCCGCGATGGGGCGCACGCTCGTCGACCTTCTCAAAAAATAAAGGCGATCCGGGCGATTACCGGCGGCTGGCCCATTGAAACATGATGGGACTGGCGTAAGTAACCGGCGCGGCGTCCCAGAACGGCGAGCCGCCTGATGATCCGGATCGAGTGATGGCTAAAGACGGCGACGTCCCGCAGGGCGGGAGTTCCAAACCGGCGGCGGGAAAACCCGTCGACCTAACCTTCGCGTCGGGCGTGAACGCCGCCTATGTGGAAAATCTCTACGCGCGCTACGCCGCCGACCCGGCCGCCGTCAGCCCCGACTGGCGCGCTTATTTTTCATCGCTCGGCGACGATGCGCGGCTGATCGCGCGCGGCAATGACGGGCCGAGCTGGGGCCGCAAGGACTGGCCGCCGCGGCTGAAGAGCGAGGAAACCGCCTTGCTCGACGGCGACTGGCCGACGGTTGAAAAAGCGATCGCCTCGAAAATCGAAACGCGAAGCCCCGGCGCCGACGGCGCGCGCGTCCGTCAGGAAACGCGCGATTCGATCAGCGCGCTGATGCTCATCCGGGCGTATCGCATCCGCGGTCACCTGATCGCCGATCTCGACCCGCTTCACCAGACCAAGAAAAAGCTTCATTCAGAACTCGATCCGGAAACATACGGCTTTACGGAAGCCGATATGGACCGGCCGATCTTCATCGATTTCGTGCTCGGGCTCGAAACGGCGACGATGCGCGAGATCGTCGAGATCCTGCAGCGCACCTATTGCGGAACCTTCGCCGTCGAATTCATGCACATCTCTGATCCGGACCAGAAAGCCTGGATCCAGCAGCGCATCGAAGGCAAGGACAAGGAAATCTCCTTCACGATCGAAGGCAAGACGGCGATCCTGAACAAGCTCATCGAGGCGGAAGGCTTCGAGAATTTCCTGCAAACGAAATACACCGGCACCAAGCGCTTCGGGCTCGACGGCGGCGAGGCGATGGTTCCCGCGCTTGAGCAAATCATCAAACGCGGCGGCGCGCTCGGCGTCAAAGAGATCGTCATCGGCATGCCGCACCGCGGCCGCCTCAACGTTCTCGCGGCGGTGATGGGCAAGCCCTATCATCACATCTTCCACGAATTTCACGGCGGCTCGGTGACGCCGGACGATGTCGGCGGCTCGGGCGACGTCAAATATCACCTCGGCGCGTCGTCGGATCGCGAATTCGACGGCAACCGCGTCCATCTTTCGCTGACGGCGAACCCTTCGCACCTTGAGGCCGTTGATCCGGTCGTGCTCGGCAAGGCGCGGTCGAAACAGGACCGGATCGGTTCTGACGATGTCGAAACGCCGCGCACGAATGTGCTGCCCTTGCTCCTTCACGGCGACGCTGCGTTCGCCGGCCAGGGCGTCGTTGCGGAATGCTTCGGGTTTTCGGGCCTGCGCGGCTATCGCACCGGCGGCACGATCCATTTCATCGTCAACAACCAGATCGGGTTTACGACGGCGCCGAAATTCTCGCGCTCATCGCCCTATCCGTCGGATGTCGCGAAGATGGTCGCCGCGCCGATTTTCCATGTGAACGGCGACGATCCGGAAGCGGTCGTTTACGCGGCGAAGGTCGCGACCGAGTTCCGGCAGAAATTCGGCTGGGACGTCGTCATCGACATGTTCTGTTATCGCCGCTTCGGACATAATGAAGGCGATGAGCCGAGTTTCACGCAGCCGGTCATGTACAAGAAAATCCGCGCGCATCCGACAACGCGCGCGATTTACGCCGAGCGCCTCGAAACCGAAGGCGTCATCGCCGCGACTTACAGCGAGGATGAGCGCAACCGGTTCAAGACTTTCCTTGAAGATGAGTTCAAGGCGGCGGACGCTTTCAAACCGAACAAGGCGGACTGGCTCGACGGCCAGTGGTCAGGCTTCGTGCCGCCGATGGATGACGACCGACGCGGCGAAACGGCTGTCGATCTCGAAACGCTGACGAGGATCGGCGAACGCATCACGTCCCATCCGGACGGCTTCAAAATTCACAAAACGCTGGCGCGCGTGCTTGGCGATCGCCGCGGGGCCGTCATTGAGAAACAGGCCGAAATCGACTGGGCGACCGCCGAAGCGCTCGCCTTCGGGTCGCTCGTTCTTGACGGGTTCGGCGTCAGGCTGTCGGGGCAGGACAGCCGCCGCGGCACGTTCTCGCAGCGTCACGCCGTCTTCATCGATCAGGAGACGGAAAAAACCTTCACGCCGCTCAATCATCTGAAGGGCGCGACCGCGACATTCGAAGTGCATGATTCGTCGCTGTCGGAATTCGCCGTTCTCGGCTTTGAATACGGCTATTCGCTCGCCAATCCGAAATTCCTCGTTCTCTGGGAAGCGCAGTTCGGCGACTTTTCCAACGGCGCGCAGATCATCTTCGACCAGTTCCTGTCGTCCGGCGAACGCAAATGGTTGCGGATGTCGGGTCTCGTCTGCCTGCTGCCGCATGGCTATGAAGGGCAGGGGCCTGAACATTCGTCCGCGCGCCTTGAGCGGTTCCTGCAGCTTTGCGCGCAGGACAACATGCAAGTCGCCAATTGCACGACGCCGGCGAACTACTTCCACATCCTGCGCCGGCAGATGCGGCGCAATTTCCGCAAGCCGCTCATTCTGATGACGCCGAAATCGCTGCTGCGCCACAAGCGGGCGACATCGATGCTGAAGGAGATGGGGCCGGGTTCGTCTTTCCACCGCGTCCTGTGGGACGACGCCGAATACAAGCCGGGCTCGACCGTGCAATTGCAGCCGGACGACAAGATCAAGCGCGTCGTCATGTGTTCGGGCAAGGTCTATTACGACCTGCTCGAAGAGCGCGAGAAGCGCGGCATCGACAACATCTATCTGCTGCGCGTTGAACAGTTTTATCCGTTCCCGGCGCATTCCATGCTCGCCGAACTCCAGCGGTTCAAGAAAGCCGAAATGGTGTGGTGTCAGGAGGAACCGAAAAACATGGGCGCCTGGACGTTCATGGACCCGAACATCGAATGGACGCTCGACCAGATCGGCGCCAAAGCCAAGCGCGCGCGATACGCCGGCCGTCCCGCGGCCGCCTCGCCGGCGACGGGCCTGATGAGCCGGCACAAGAAAGAGCTGGACGACTTCCTCAACGAGGCGCTCACCCTTTGAACGACTTACCATCTGGAGACCGATAACAATGGCGACCGAAATCCGCGTGCCGACGCTAGGCGAATCCGTCACTGAAGCGACGGTCGGAAAATGGCTGAAGAAAGTCGGCGATGCGGTGAAGGCGGACGAACCGCTTGTCGAGCTTGAGACGGACAAGGTCTCCGTCGAAGTGCCGGCGCCGTCGGCCGGCGTCATCGCCTCGATCGATGCGGCGGAAGGCGCGACCGTCGAAGTCGGCGGTCTCCTCGGCGCGCTCGACGCATCGGCGAAAGCCGCAGCGCCCGCCAAGGAAGAAAAGCCCGCCGCGAAAAAAGCTGCGCCGGCGGCGAAAGTTGAAACGCCCCTGTCGTCTGCGCCCGTGTCGCCTGCGCCGCGCCGCGCCGCCGCTGAACTCGGCGTTGATGTTTCCGCCGTTAACGGGTCCGGCAAGGACGGCCGCGTGACGAAGGGTGATGTCCTCGAAGCCGCCGCCGCGCCGAAAGCGCGCGCGCCCGAAGCGCCGAAAGCGCCGCGCATCGACGGCCCGCGCGAAGAGCGCGTGAAGATGACCCGTCTTCGTCAGACGATCGCGCGCCGGCTGAAAGAAGCGCAGGAAAACGCCGCGATGCTGACGACATTCAACGATGTCGACATGACGGCGGTGATGGGGCTTCGCGCCCAGTACAAAGACCTTTTTGAAAAGAAACACGGCGTCAAGCTTGGCTTCATGTCGTTCTTCGTGAAAGCCTGCGTTCATGCGCTGAAGGAAATTCCGGACGTCAACGCCGAAATCGACGGAACGGACATCATCTATAAAAATCATTATGACGTCGGCGTCGCCGTCGGCACCGACAGGGGACTGGTTGTGCCGGTGCTGCGCGACGCGGACTTGATGTCGCTCGCCGATATTGAAAAAGCGATCGCCGATTTCGGCCGCCGCGCGCGCGACGGCGCGTTGACGCTTGAGGAAATGCAGGGCGGCACCTTCACGATATCGAATGGCGGCGTTTACGGATCGCTCCTGTCGACGCCGATCCTCAACCCGCCGCAATCCGGCGTTCTAGGCATGCACCGCATCGAGGAGCGGCCGGTCGTTCGCAGCGGCCAGGTCGTCGTCCGCCCGATGATGTATCTGGCGCTTTCCTACGATCACCGCATCGTCGACGGCAAAGGCGCGGTCACCTTCCTCGTCAGGGTCAAGGAAAACCTTGAAGATCCGCAGCGCCTGATGCTCGATCTTTAGGGCGCGTCCACCTAGCGCGTCATCCTGGATGCTGCGCGTCATGAAATGACGCGCTGCTGGTCCGGGATCGGTCCCTGCACCAACAGATCCCGGAGCGGCGCCGCAGCGTTACACGCTGCAGCGCATCCGGGATGACGTTTTCCCCCATCCCGTGAATCCGGCGCGCACGATTCCCCACAATAGGGGCTTGATCGCAAACGCATCCTGCCCTTGGATTGAACCTGTCGGCGGCGCTCCTCGGGGCGGCGCCGATTTTTGTTTTTGGGCGTCGCCCTTTTGACAAGTGAACCGTGCGTCCGGTTCGGCCTCAGGCTGTCCGGCCGCGAAAACCAAGACGCCGCGCGAATGTAGACCCGTCCGCGCGAGGGACGGTTTTGCGCCGTCGCAAATGCGGCGCCCCCTCCAGGAATAAGGGGGCGCCTTTTGCGGCTGAACCCCGCAGAAAGATTGGAAAAAAGACAAAAATCGAAACGCGAGCAATCGGCATGTAGGCGCCGCATTTGAAGCGCCGCGCAGCGCCGATCAGGCTTTCACGTGAACGCCGAAACGCGCGAGCGCCTCTTCAAGCGGTTTCAACGCAGCGCCGTAATGCTTGCGCCGTTCCATGGCGCGCGCATTGATCGGCTCTCTCACCTGCGCCGCCGAATGAGTGATCACGTCGCGTTTCGTTTTGTGAAAATCGAGGCAGCGATCGCTCCACTCAAGCCCGCAATAATCAAGCAGCCGCCGCGTTTGCGATTCGGGGCCCGCTACGAGCGATTCGTAATCGAAGTCGAAAATCGCATTCCCGAAAACGGCGCGCCAATGCCCCATCATGCGTTCATAGGCGGCGTAATAATGCGCGACGGCGTCGATCTCATTGGCGAACGCGTAATCGGCGAAGAAGCGTACCCTGAGGATTGAAAGGCAGGCATCGACCGGCGAGCGCTTGGCATGGACGATCTTCGCGTCCGGAAAGAGCGCCTTGATAACGCCGACGGACCAGAAATTGAGCGGGTGCTTGTCGGACGCCGCCTGCGTCCCGTCGGGAATTGCGGGAAGGCCGCTTCGGTAGCGCGCGATGAACGCCTCTCGTCTCTCATCAAGCAGCCTGCGCGCGGCGTCGGCCGTTGAGGCGCCGGCGGCGACCTCATTCATGATGTTGATCATTTCCGGCAGTTCGCCGCCGCCGATGACAGCCGGGTGAGCCGAAAGGATCTGCTCGGCGAGCGATGTGCCGGAACGCGGCATGCCGACAATGAAGATCAGCGACGGCGCGGCGCGGTCGGCGCCGTTAAGATCAACCGGCGCCGCGAAGAGGCGTTCAAAGCGCGCGACCGCGGCGTCGACCGTTTCACGGCGATAGCCGGCGCCGCGCGCGCGGGCGCTGTCGGCGATGATCGCCTTTGCGGCGACGAACCGATTCAAAGCGCGTTCGTGTTCGCCATGCGCTTCGTCACGCCGCGCGAGAGCGAGCAGCGCCTTTGACCGCTCGTCCGGCCGGCACGGACGTTCGATCCGCGCTTCAAGCCGCGCCGCCATGTCCGCCGTCATCGCGCGGGCGTCGAGCTGGGTAAGATAATCAAAGGCGACCGCGCATTCCGGGTCGATCTCGATCGCCTGAAGCAGTAGTTTTCTTGCTGCGT
>JAGRED010000246.1 GCA_020446725.1 Parvularculaceae bacterium
ATCATCGCGGCGGCCGTTCCGGACGCCGTCGAGACGCGCAAATGGAAAAAGCCGACCAATCCCGCGGGCGTCCCGGTCTGGGAGAAGGACGGCATCCTGTGCACGGGCGAGACATACAAGGACAAAGTGAAACTGACTTTCGCGAACGGCGCCGCGCTTGAAGACCCGGCCGGCCTTTTCAATTCAAGCCTTGACGGCAATCAGCGTCGCGCCATCGACATCGCTGAAGGCGATGCGGTCAATGCGGCGGCGCTGAAGGCGCTGTTGCGCGCCGCCGCTGCATTCAATGCGTCAAAACCAGCGCGTCCGTCGACGGCGAAAAAGCGCGCCGTCTCAAGGAGCAGGCCTTGAGCGAAAACCTTCCCCGTCCGTCGATCTGGGTGATTATCCCGCCGCCGCTATGGGCGCTTCTCTTCATTCTCGCCGCCTGGATCGGCGGCCGGGCGCTCGGGCTTGAACCTTTCTTCCGTCACGTCGCGATGGGCTGGATCATATTCTTCGCCGGCTTTCTCGTTTCCGCGTCGGGCCGGCTCGCTTTCGCGCGCGCCGGAACGGAAGTCGCGCCGGCGTCGATGAAGAATTCGTCGCTGGTCGTCGCATTCCCCTTCAGCGTGACGCGCAACCCGATGTATCTCGGCATTCTGATCGGGATGATCGGGCTAGCGATCGCCATCGGCACGATTGCAGGGATCGTCGCCGCGCTCGTCTTTTTTCTTTTCGTCAACGCCGTTTCGATTCCCTATGAGGAAAAGAAAATGGAAGCGCAGTTCGGCGATGACTATCGCGGCTACAAGAAGCGCGTGCGCCGCTGGATCTGAGATTCGCCCGTCTGGCGATTTCGCGCGAGGCGATTCCCCAAAATCGCTGCTTGAAACCTCAACGCAGCGCCCCATCTCAGTTTTTTGACGACGGCGCGGAAACGCGCGGCTCTTTGACAAACCGGCTTCAGAACTCGAAACGGCGCTCAACGCTGTTCCGCATTCCCTGATTGCGCGAACAAGCCGTCGCGGTTCGGCGCTGAAACGGGTTACGGATATTACGGACAAAACTGCGACGACCCGCATGGCGGCTGACGACATGCCTATGGCCGGTGCGGGGATTATCCGGAAAATACGGACAAATCCCGCAACCGCCGCGCGATCGCCCTAAACAGCCTTCGACCGCGCGAGCTGCAATTCGACGCGTTTCACCTCACGGATGACGCGGTTCGCCTGCACCTGCTCCCACTGCATCGTCTTGACGATGCCCATCGCGATGAAAAGCCCGAGGGTCAGCATCCCCCAACGGATCATCGGAACGAGATCCTCGACGGTGAAAAACAGTCGCCCGGCGTAAAGCGCGCCGACGAAAAGCGCGATCTGCACGACGAAATGGATCATGTTCCATGGCGCCATCTTGCCCGTGAAAAGCTCACCCACCTCGCCGAAGAGGCCCTTCTCGCCATATTGCGACAAGATCGCGCGATCCTCCGCGTCAAGCGCCTCCTCGATCATCCGGTCAAGCTTGCTCATGCTCTTTCTCCTTCGCTGCGCCGAGCGCCGTTTTCAGCTTTTCGCGCGCGGCCATAAGGCGGGTCTTCACCGTGCCCGCCGGAACGCAAAGCGCTGCGGCGATTTCCGCAACGCTCAAATCTTCAAGATAGAAAAGCGCGATCGCGGCGCGCTGCTCCGTCGGCAAGGCGGCCAGCGCCGCTGCGAGCGCGGGCCGCGTCGCCATCACTTCCATACTCTCGGCGCCGGCGGCCGGCGCAGCGGGCTCGGCGGCGAAGGCCGCAACGCCGGCGCGGGTTTTGCGCGCACGCCGCACCCAGTCGGCGGCGCGGCGCGTGACGATGCGAAACGCAAAGGCGGGAAAGGCGGCGCTGTCATCGAGCCGGCGAACGCCGCGCGCGATATCGAGCCAGGCCTCCTGCGCGACGTCGCGCGCCGCCTCAGCATCGCCGACGAGACGGAAAGCGTGCGCGAGAAGGCGCCGCTCGAAACGCCGCGCAAGGGCGCTGAGCGCCGCGCGATCGCCCGCCTGCGCCGAGGCGGCGAGGAATTCGTCGAGGATGCGGTCTTCGCGGCGGTTCACAGACGGAAGGCTCCGGCGGCTTTCAAGAACAAGGTCGTCCAAAACCGAAAAGCGGTTCATCGGCGCGAGGGCTACAGCTCTGGATTGAAGAACCAAACCTCCTCGAACGGCGCATCGAACGCGCGGGCGATCCGGAAAGCGAGTTCGAGCGAGGGCGCATATTTGCCGGCCTCGACGGCAATGATGGTCTGGCGCGTTGCGCCGACGCGCGCGGCGAGGTCCGCCTGGGTGAGGCTTGCTCGGCGCCGGTGCTCGCGGATCCTGTTGGCGACACGTCCCTTGCTGATGGTCGATCTCCCTGCAGGCGGGCGTCGCTCGACGGTCGGATGTCAAATTTCTTTGACTTTATTGCAATGCACCTAAATGTCAAACATATTTGACATGAAATACTTAAATCATGGAAATTCAAGGGTTTTTACCAAAAAATCGCCCGGGCGGTCTTGCAATTTCTGCCCCGAAAGGGCATTTACTGCGCAGTACCGCCAGTCCTCTTTGGACTCGGCGCGCCCCGCAGTAGAGTGCGCAGACGGACGGGTTGTTAACTGCCTGTTAATCTCGTCCCGGAGCGCAGGTCGCCGGTCAGGCGGCCTTCAGCGGGTTCGCAAGGGAGATTGAGATGACCGCTAAGAAGGCTGAGCGCAAACAGCCCGCCCCGAAGAAACAGGCCGCCAAACAGGCGAGCGCCCGCTCGTCAAAACCGGCCGCCAAGAGCGCGCGCGCGGCGCCGAAAAAGGCCGACGCAAAAAAAGCCGCCGCCGGCAAGACCGCGAAAAAGCCGGCCGCCGCCGCAGCGGCGTCGCAGCCGAAGCCGAAAATTTCCAAGGCCGCCGCCGCGGCCCCGGCCGCTGAGGCGAAACCGAAGAAGACGCCGAAATCCTTCGACCCGGCGCACCGCCGCGAGCTGATCGCCGCCGCCGCCGCGCGCCGGCGCAAGTCCGTCACGGCCAAGTCGGCCCCCGCCCAGGTAACGATCATCAAGCCGCGTGAGCCGAGCCCGGTTGAGCGCCACCGCTTTTCGGTC
This sequence comes from Parvularculaceae bacterium, assembly GCA_020446725.1. Taxonomy (GTDB): domain Bacteria; phylum Pseudomonadota; class Alphaproteobacteria; order Caulobacterales; family Parvularculaceae; genus Amphiplicatus. Next base: position 3,095 of record JAGRED010000246.1, read on the forward strand.
GGCGATGAAGTCCGCGTCGTTTCAACCTCCGGCATGTGGTTCAAGCACGGCATTGAATTCACGGTGACCGCGGCGCTTCCCCCGCAAGGCGGCAAGCTGCAATACCGGATCAAGAACGATCAGGAGCCGTTCGAGCGCGTGGTGAGCGAATCGCAACTCGCCTCGGTC
>JAGRED010000247.1 GCA_020446725.1 Parvularculaceae bacterium
CGCATTCTTGCGCGGATCGCTGTCATAGACGCCGTCGATGTCGGACAGAATGAGAAGGAGGTCGGCGCCGATGATCTGCGCTGCATGGGCGGCGAGGCGGTCGTTATCGCCATAGCGGATTTCCGCCGTCGCGATCGTGTCATTCTCATTGACGACCGGCAATGCGCCGAGTTCAAGCAGCGTTGAAAAGGTCGCGCGCGCGTTGAGATAGCGGCGACGATTTTCCGTATCTTCAAGCGTCAGCAGGACCTGCGCGAGATTGACGCCGAACGGATCGAAGGCGCGCTGCCAGGCGCCGACAAGCGCCGCCTGCCCCGCCGCGGACGCCGCCTGTTTTTCATCAAGCCGAAGCAGACCTTCAAGGCCGAGCCGTTTGCGGCCGAGCGCGATCGCTCCAGACGTGACGATGACGATGTCGCACCCGCCTTCGCGCAGGCGGAAAATGTCTTCAGCTAGGGTCGCAAGCCAAGCCTCTTTCACTGCGCCGTCTTCCGCGCACAGGATAGCGGAGCCGACCTTGACGACAAGGCGGCGCGCGGCGGCGAGCGCGGAGCGCGCATCGTTTGAAGTTTCGCTCGGCATGGGCGACCTTCTTAGGCCGTAACCCTGTCTTCAGCGAGCGTTCTTTCTATTTTCGGTCGGCGCGCCTTCGCGCGACGAATATCCCCAAGATCGCCAAGAATGCTCTCAACGGTCGGCGCCCGCCCGGCGCCTTTGCCGGCGCATTCGACGCAGCGCCCGTCGGCGAGACGCAGCCTCAGCGCATTCGCCTCCCACAGTGCGGCGGCGAAAAGCGGGTCTTCATCGCGCCGTTCGAACCGAACCGACGCGCGCAAGGCGCCGGACGCTTGTCGTTCAAGGCTGGCGATCTGCTTCCAGGCGCCGCCTTCGGCTGCGAATTGCGCCGCTTTTTCCGCGGTGAGCGGTTCTATGTCGAAGGCGTCCGGATCGATCTCCTCTCCGAAAGCGATGAAGGAAAGGATCGAAAGTTTCGCCCGCGCATCATCGCCTGTAAGATCGGCTGAAGGATCGGGCTCAGCGAAACCGGCGCGCTGCGCCGCCTTGACGGCGTCGTCAAAAGCGACGCCGTTCGCAAGCGATGTCAGGATGTAATTCACCGTTCCGTTCAGCACGGCCTCGATGGAAAAGATATCCGCTTCCTGCGCCGCGCGCGCCGTTGTTTCGATGAACGGAGCGCCGCCGCCGACAGAGGCGGCATAGCGAAGCGTCGCGCCGGTTTCCTCCGCAAGCGCCGTCAATTGCCCAAGCGAGCCCGCGAGCGCCTGCTTGTTCGCTGACACGATGCTGACGCCGCGTTCAAGCGCAGCCTTGATCAGCCGCCGCCCGGCGGCGCCGTCGGGCAGCGCGTCGATGACGACATCCGGCCTCGTCGCAAGAAAGGCGGCGAGATCATTCGTCACCTGATCAACCGCCAGCGGCGCGCGGTCCTTGAAAGGCTCGCGCACAAGCGCCGCACAAAAAGCGTAGGCCGGCCTGTCCGCGCCGATCCGCAAGGCGGCGCCCTCGCCGATCAGGCCGAGACCGGCGATGGCGACGCGCAGCCCCGTTTCGGAAACCGGCGCTGGCGATACGACTTCCGCGCCGTCGATCGCGCCGCCATTTCGCAGGACGAACAGATCGGCGCGGCGCGGCGCCGGCGCAGGCCACGCATCGACCTCCTCAACTTTAAGACCGATATCGGCGCAGGCCGCCGCCAGCGCCGGCGCCGCCTCCGCGATGACGACCCGGCGGCCTTCGCGCGCATATCGGTAAATATCCGTCGCAAGCCGAGCGACGTCGGGAGCCGAATCGAGGTCGGCGTTTTCGAGATTGAAGAGAACGAAAGCCTCACCGGCTTCAGCGGCGCTGGACGGAACGGAAACGCAATCAACACGCATGGGCTTCACTCTGTTTTCGAAGATACGCGACTTTGGCGGCGGACGGGGCGACAACGGAATCGAGCGCTGAGAAAATATCGCGAATGAGGTCCTGACCGTGCTCAAGCCCGATCGAGAACCGCACCAGCCGGTCTGAAATGCCGGCCGCAGCGCGCGCTTCGGGCGTCATCGCCGCGTGCGTCATCGTCGCCGGCGTGCAGGCTAGGCTTTCATAGCCGCCGAGCGATTCCGCGATGGTGAAAATATTGAGCGCGCGCAATAGCGCGATCACGTCAACGCCTTCGGCGAATTCAACGCTCAGCATGGCGCCGAACCCTTTCTGCTGCCGGCGCGCAATATCGTGCCCCGGATGTGAGGCAAGGCCGGGATAATTGACTGACGCGACCCGCTCATCGGCGGCGAGCGCCGTCGCAACGGCGAACGCCGTTTCCTGCTGGCGCTCAATACGCGGAAAGAGCGTCCGCAATCCCCGCAGGGTCAAAAATGAATCGAACGGCGCGCCGGTCACGCCGGTGCAATTCGCCCACCAGGCGAGCTCGTCGCCGAGCGCCTTGTCTTTGGCGAGAACGGCGCCGCCGACGACGTCGCTGTGGCCGTTGATGTATTTCGTCGTCGAGTGAAGGACGATGTCGCAGCCGAGCGACAACGGATTTTGAAGCGCCGGCGACAGGAACGTATTGTCAGCGACGACGATTGCGCCCGCCGCCTTTGACGCCGCCGCGACAGCGGCGATATCGGTGATGCGCAACAGGGGATTGCTCGGCGTCTCGATAAGAACGAGCTTCGGGCCTTTCGCAAGCGCGGCGGCGACGGACGCCTCATCGGTCTGGTTGACGAATTCTACCCTGTAATGACCGCGTCGCGCGCCCGCGGCGAGCAGCCGGAATGTGCCGCCGTAGCAATCATGCGGCGCGATGATGAGTTCGCCCGGGCTGACAAGATTGAGCGGCAGATCGACCGCCGCCATGCCCGAGGCGGTGACGACGCCGACAGCCGCGCCTTCAAGATCGGCGAGCGCCTGGGCGAGTTCGCTGCGCGTCGGATTGCCGGAACGAGAATAATCGTAAGCCGGCTTTTCCTCCGGATCTTTCCAGCCGTAAGTCGCCGAGAGGTGAAGCGGCGGCGACACGCCCCGATGGGCGGCGTCGGTCGCAACGCCCGCAGCGGCGACAATCGTTTCAGGGTGCAAGGAGACGCGCGTCATGACTCTATTCCTTGATGAAAGATTGAATGATCGGCCCGATTGTCCCCGCCTCCTTGAGGAAGGCGTCATGGCCGTAGAGAGAATTGATGACGCGCAGAGCGCCGTTTGCGACGCCCGCGGTAAGCCTTTCGATATCCGCGACCGGCACGAGGCGATCGCTCGATGAAGCGATGAAGAGCGCCGGCGTCGTGATTTTTTCCGGATCGACGCGATGACGGTCGATCGAATCGGACAGCGACACATAGCGTTCCGCCGGCATGTCGTAGGCTTCGCCGCGCGCGATCAGATAGTCGCAGACCGGATAGGGATCGCCGGCGCGCGCGCCAGGCGCGTGATCGAATCGCGTCGCAAATTCCTCAGGCGTGCGGTAGGTCACCATCGCGATCTGGCGCGCGAGAGAAACGCCTTCCCCGGGCGCGCCGGCGCGGCGCGCGAATTCGACAATCCGCCGCTGGACGCCGCGCAGCGCTGTCGCCGCCGGATGCGGGCGGTCGGCGGCGGAAATAACGCACAGCCTTTTAAGGCGTTCGGGAAATTCCTGTGCGAAGGCGAGCGCGACCATGCCGCCATAGGAGGCGCCGATAAACGCGTGAAGCGCCTTGATGTCGACTTTCGTCAGCGCGAAAGCGAGCGCGCGCGCCTGATCCCGGCTTGAAAATGTTCGCGCCTTCTCGGCGGGGTTCGGAAGAAAATCAAAACCGATAACGCAATAGTCGGCGAGGTCGATCGCGCAGCCGCGGCCGAAAAGATCGCGCCACCACCCCTTCGCGCCGGCATTGTCGGCGACCTTGCGCCCGGCCGAAATGCCGCCCGCCGCGACAATCGCAGGCTTCGAAACATCGCCATGGATGCGCAACGCAATTTCAGGCCGGGAGAGTTTTTCGCCCGACTGAAGCCTGAATTCAGGCGCAAGCATCACCGAAATCTCGCAGGCGCGACCCGCCCCTTCGGGCGTAACGTCATTCGGCGACGGACAAACGGCGGACATGGTTCGGCCTCTGCATCTTCCTCGTCCGCGCACCAGGAAATTCACAGAGACCCAATCGGACGCGGGATGAACCGCTTTCGTCCGACTCATCTCTCGAAACGAAATTCGTTTCGAAGGAATTGGCACCTTTCCAAATGACCGGGTAAGTCTTCTGGCGGTTGCCCCAGCGTCTAAGGGCCTGTCCCTCGGCTGGTCTTGATGAGCGTTGGCGCGAAACTAGCGCTAAAAAAAACCGCGTCAATCGAAATTTTACACAGCGCGGCCGAACGCCCAATTTGTTCCGCAGGCGGAGGAAAACCGCTTAGGCGCGTGTTTTGAACCGTCCCCGCCCCGGTCGCAGCACGCTAAGCGCCGGATTCTATTGGGGTTTTTCGAACGGCAGAAAGCGTCGAAAACGGGCGCCGGAATGGCCTTCCATGCCTATACGGCAATCAAATTTGACATTTTCTGCTATTTTGGGTAAAAAATCTTCGCACTTGCAACAATTTTCCCTTGCAGCGCGGACCCCGCGACGACTAGCGTCAGACGCGGATTCGACGGGGCTGGCGGGATGAGCGCTCGCCGCGCCTTTCGTCGACCCCGAAACCGACAGGAAACGCCGACCCGAAATGCTGAAGTTTACGGATCTCGAACGCAAAACGCCGATGAAGCGCGCCGCCGACGCGCGTCTTGGCGATTTTCACGAGATTTACGAAGGCTTCGAAGCGGGTAATGCGCGCGCGCAAGCCTCGCGCTGTTCGCAATGCGGCGTTCCGTTCTGTCAGAACCATTGTCCGCTCACGAACGATATTCCGGACTGGCTGCGCCTCGCCGCTGAAGGTCGGCTTGAAGAAGCCTACGCGCTTTCCTCCGCGACGAATTCCATGCCTGAAATCTGCGGGCGCATTTGCCCGCAGGATCGCCTCTGCGAGGGGGCATGCGTCATTGAACAGTCGGCGCACGGCGCCGTCACCATCGGCGCCATTGAGCAGTTCATCACCGAAACCGCTTGGGAAAACGGATGGGTCGAACCGGTCGCCGTCGGCGCGCCGACAGGGCGGTCGGTCGGCGTGATCGGCGCGGGTCCCGCCGGACTCGCCGCGGCGGAAGAACTTCGCAAAGCCGGCGTCGATGTCGTCATCTATGATCGTTATGATCGCGCGGGCGGCCTTCTTGTTTACGGCATCCCGAATTTCAAACTCGAAAAGGACGTCGTTGAACGGCGCGTTCAGCGCCTGAAAGAAGCCGGCGTCGACTTCAGGCTGAATTTCGAAGTCGGGCGCGACGCAAGTCTCGCCGACATACGCGACCGCCACGACGCCGTATTGATTGCAACCGGCGTCTATAAAGGCCGCGATCTCGGGATCGCCGGCGATGACGCCGATGGGGTCGTCAAAGCGCTCGATTACCTGACCGCTTCCAACCGCAAGGGGCTCGGCGACGAGGTTCCCGAATTCGATGATGGCCGCCTTAACGCTCACAGGAAGAAAGTCGTCGTCATCGGCGGCGGCGACACGGCGATGGACTGCGTCAGAACGGCCGTGCGCCAGGGCGCGGAAAGCGTCACCTGCCTTTACCGGCGCGACAGCGCCAATATGCCAGGCTCCGTTCGCGAGCGGATGAACGCCGAAGAAGAAGGCGTCGTTTTCGAATGGCTCGCCGCCCCCGTCGCCATCGAAACGGTGATGGGCCGCCCAAGCGGCG
>JAGRED010000248.1 GCA_020446725.1 Parvularculaceae bacterium
CGCCCGTCAGCGGCGCCTTGGGCGACGCGCCCGTCATCGCCGCAACGAGCTTCGTGTCGATGACGCCGGCGGCGAGCGCAATCGCGTAAGGCAATTGGGCGCGCGGCATCTTCACGCCTGTTTCGCGTTCAAGCGATTCGAGCAGACGCCGCATCGACACGTTTTCACCGCCGAAGAGATAACGCTCGCCGCGCCGCCCTCTGTCGCGCGCAACGATGAAACCTTCGGCGAGACTTTCGACGTCGACAAAATTCAACATGCAATCGATCGTCGCCGGCGTCTTGCGGGCGACAAGGTCGAGAATAAGCCGCGTCGGCGGCGTCAGGCTTTCATCGCCCGGCCCCAGCGGTTCGGTCGGAATGGCGATGACGGCGTCCAGACCTGCGTTTTCAACCGCGCGCTCCGCGAGAAGTTTCGAACGGGGATAGGCTCCAAGCATATCTTCCGGCGCAAGCCGCACGCTTTCATCCGCCGTCGATGCGCCGATCCGCACGCCTGCGCCGACAAGCGTCGTCAGGCTTGAACAATGAATGAAGCGCCGGACGCCGGCGCCGCGCGCCGCCTCAAGCATCATCCGGGTTCCGAGATGATTGATGCGATCGAACGCGGCCTCATCGCGCGACCAGAGCTGCGCATTGCCGGCGAGATGAAACACCGTATCGACGCCGGCGACGGCCCGTGCGGCGGCCGACGCATCATCGATCGATCCGATCACCGTCTCCGCTAGATCGCAGGGCGCGAGATCGAGAATGCGCACATTTTCGCCGCGCGCCTTGAGCGCCTTGACGAGATGCCGGCCGACGAAGCCTGCGCCGCCGGTGACGAGATTGAGCGTCACGGCGCGGCGGCGCTCCCGCTGCAGACAAGGACGCCGCGATCAAGCGCCGATCCGGCGATGAGAAGACCGTCTTCCTCGATCGCAGCCGAAGCGGCCGAAAAGAGCTTCGCGGAAGGGTCGTCGAACAGCGTCGTCGTTTCGCCCGTCTCAGGATCGATGCGGACGATGCGGCTCGCGCTGCGGCCGAGCCCGAGCCTGCGCTGCGCGCCGATGGCGGCGAGCGAGGGATAGAGCGCGGCGACGATCGATCCGTTCCGGCTGACCGTCAGATTGTCCGGCGCGCCGGGAAGGCTGATCTTCTTTTCAACCGCATAAGCGCCGCCTTCATCCTGCAGCACGAACACCGCGCTGTCGCGCGTCGCCGCGAGCGCAAGCGCAGCGCCATTGGTCCGCACAAGCCCGTTCGCATGACGCGCGCCGTCGAAAACGGCGCCAAAGCCGGCGAGATCGACGCCGCTGGCGCGACTATTGGCGATGTCTTCAAGTCCGCCGCGCCATCCGCACGCGGCGTGATCGAACGACACATAGGTGCGATCGCCGTCAAGCGCGACGTCATTCGCCGAACAACGCGGCCGCCCGCCATCGCCGATGAACACGGCGCCGTCGGCCCCCGTGCGCTCGATGCGCGGCGTCATGCGCCATTTTCCGTTGATCTGCTGATAGGAGCGATTGACGAACGCGATCTCCCGGCGCGTCTCGTCAAAGGCGATGCCATGCGGACGCAATCCGCCGGCGACCGACTCGCGCGCAACGATCGACTGAAGCGTCAGCGTCGTGGCGCCGTTCTTGAGCTCGTCAATCGGGACCGCGTAGACGCCGCCCTGCGCCAGGGCGTGTGCGCGCTTGCGCGCTTCGCGCTCAACAAGCCGCCGGTCATAGGCTGATATGATGACGCGACCCGCCACCGCATCGAAGACCAGGTCTTCGGCGCCGACGACAGCCTCGCCCGTATCCTGATCGACGATCGTCACCTGACGGCAGGAATCGGCCGCGTACAGCGCCTCGCCGTCAATCTTCTTCGCACAGGCGCCGAGCGCGAACGCCGCCCCCAGAGCGCCGAACAGAAACCGGCAATCGATTTTTGCTCTAAAAGGCGCTCGTTCCGACAATTTCAACGCAATGAGAATCCGTCCCGCCACAGAGCCCCCCGGCCTTGCCTTACCCGTTGAACTCTCCCGGTTACCGGCCGGGCCGCCTATAGTCCCACCTTTCGAGGAAGCGGCCAAGGCGCTTTTCGACCTTCCCAGCGGCTTCGTCCGAATAGGCGAACTTATTCTTCTCGAAGCTTTTGACCGATGCAAGATAGGCCTCGAATTTCGGGCGAGCGGCCCCGAAATCCGGCAGTTCCAGCGATTCGTAGATGCGTTCGATGACGGCGATGGCGTCGCGGTCGAGATCTTCATAGGCGAGATCGAGATAGGTCGGCGGCGCGAGGCCCGCCGCGTCCTCCTCTAGCGCATCCATCATCCGCTGATAGACGGAGAAAATCGTCTCATCGATATCGACATGGTCATAAGGTTGCAGCGCGAATTCCGCGAGCAGCTTCTTGTAGAAATTCCTCATGGAGAGGAATACTTCGTAGGGGTTGCGGCGAATGTGAACGAATTTCGCCGTCGGAAACAGCCGGCGCAGCATTGCAAGGCGCGCGGTATAAACCGGATTTTTTATCAGCAGCGTCTTGCCGTCCTGATATTTCGACAGCTTCCGCATCAGATAGATGAAACGATCGCGCCAGCGATCGATTTCGGTTTCGTCGCAGCCGTCGAAGAAAAGACCGCGCGCCAGAAATTCGTCGAACGCCTTCGGAAAATAAATGCCGTGATAGAAAGAAAGATCGGTCATGTTCGCGACGGCGATTTCATCTTCCTGCGGGCTGTCGGGCGTCACCGGGATATTGTCGATATAGCGGTGTTCAGGGAGCGCCCTTTCCAGCAGCGGACGGAACGCGCCGCCAAGCCCGAACAAATCCCACGGCAGGCCAGTCGCGACCGGCGGCACGAACGCCCATTCGCCGCTCTTGCACATGATGTTGTAAAGATGCGTCGTTCCCGACCGCCAATGGCCGAGAATGAAAACCGGCGGCGCGAGCTCTTCGGACGCCGGCAGGCGGCTTTCCATGATAATCCGCTCAGCCGCCGAGAACGGCCAGCGCGCGACGGCGGCGCCGGCGATCATCGCGCCGGCGAGCGGCTTTGACGGCGCGCCGGCGCGGCCGATGACGCGCATCAGCGTATCGAGGTCTGCGCCGCTCAGGGGATGGGCCATCGGATGTGAACTCTCGCCGGTCGGGGCTCTGGAAGGGGGCGCTTTAACAAAGCCCGCCCCGCTAAGCCAGCAGGGGCGCCGCGCCGCCCCATTTACGCCGGAATTTCAGTATTTTCCGCCCCTATTGTCGGGGCCGCCGCCCGTATGGTTAACGCTTCCTTGAGCAGCGTCGCGCAAGGGTGGCGCAGCGGCGCTTCGACCGCGTTTACGAGTAATAGCTGGCCCCATCCCTGTGACGCCTTTTCGGATCGCCTTGTTGGGTTCCTTGAGCGTGCTCGCCCTCGCCGGGCGGGCGCTGGGGGCGGAGAATTACGTCGTCGTCTATGACGGCGCGCCGGGCGATCTTGAAGACAAGCTGAAAAAGCTGACGAACCTTTCCCTCGAACGACGCCCCTACCCGACCGCGGCCGCCATTCGCCGCATAGGCATTGAAGACCTCTCGACCGTCAAAAAAGCGCTGACCGCAGCCGGCTATTACGCGGGCGAGGCGGAGTTCCGTCTTTCCGGCGCAAGCGAAGAAAAACTGAAAGCGACCTTCGACATCAATGCCGGACCGCTTTTCAAAATTGCAACGCACACGATCGTCTATGAAGACGCGGGCGATGAGACGCGCCCCGCAACTTTCGAGGATGCCGGCGTCGACACCAGCGACAGCGCGGACGGCGCGAGCCTTGCGAGAAATCAGCAGGCGTTTCTCGCCGCGCTCTGGTCGAAAGGCTATCCCGCCGCGCGCATTATCGCGCGCCGCGCCGATGCGCGCCTTGAAGACGGAACGGCCGAAGCTGTCTACACATTCGAAAGCGGCGACAAGGCCGTCTTCGACGGCGTCGAGGTTGAAGGCGCTGAAAAAACCGACGTCGATTTCCTCGAAAAGCTGAAAACCTGGCAAGAA
>JAGRED010000025.1 GCA_020446725.1 Parvularculaceae bacterium
TCAACCGTCATCGCCCAGCTTCTGACGACGCCGTTGGAGTTCGTGCCGGTGTTGGGGTCCGGCGCAGCGAGATCGGCGGTCTCCGTCTCAAGCTGACGTCGCGCGGCGTTCAACTGTTCGGCCACTTCCCGCATGCGTTCGAACGGGGTCGATCGCGGCAATTCGATCGAGACCTGCATGAAGTCTCCTTCGACTTCCGGCATGAAGGTCTGCTTGATGCGCCCGCTCGCCATATAGCCGATCGTCATCACGAAGATTGCGCCGAAGACCGCGAGCGTCAGATAGCGATGATTGACCGCGCCCCGCAGCATCGGCTTGTGGATCTTGTTCGCCACCCAGAGGACCGAGTCCGCGCATTTGCGCTGAAAGCTCATCAACCGTCCGATGAGGCTGGTTGACGTTTTCGCCGGCTCGACATGAGCAAGGTGCGCCGGAAGGATCAGCAGCGATTCGATCAGGGAGAAGACCAGCGTCGACATGACGACGATGGAGATCGCCCGCGTGAACTGGCGCGCGTCGCCTGAAATCAGCATCCAGGGCGAGAACGCCATCATGGTCACGAGCACCGAGGCGATCAGCGGCTTCAGGACAAGCTGCGTTGCTATGATCGACGTCTCAACGCCGCCCTTGCCGCGCTTTTCCGCCTGCTCATAGACGGACTCGCCGACAATGATCGCATCATCGACCATGATGCCGAGAACGAGCAGGAAGCCGAAGACGGACATGAAATTCAGCGACACGCCGGCGTAAGGGAGGACGAAGAATGCGCCTGCGAAAGCCGTCATGACGCCGGCCGTCGCCCAGAAGGCGACTTTCGGATGCAGCGAGAACATCAGGAGGATGAAAATAAGGAAGAAGCCCTGCGCCGCATTCGAGAAAAGAATGCCCGTCAGCGTGCCGAAATCTTCCGCCTCATCGTAAAAGAGGCGAATGCCGACGCCGTCCGGCAACTCGCCGCGCATTTCCTCGACGACGTCTTTCACTTCCTTCGACGTCTTCCAGATATTGAACCGGTCGGCGGTCTGTACCGAAACGAGGATCGACGGGTCATCGTCAAGGCGGTTGTAGACATTGCGGTCTTCAAAGCCGTCGACGACGTCCGCGACATCGCGAACGCGCACGACGCCTCCGTCGACGGTTTCGCGAATGACGATGGCGCCGAAATCATAGGACGTGTCGGCGAGATTGCGCGCACGAAGCTGGAAGTCGCCGTCATCCGTCCGGACGCGGCCGGACGAGACGTTCAGCGAGGTTCCCTGCACCGCCCGCGACACGTCGTCGAAAGTCAGGCCGTACCGGCGCAGCGCGTCTTCCGAGACCTCGATTGAAACCTCCGGGCGGCGTGCGCCGATGACGATCGTGTTGGCGCCGCCATTCACGAGCGCCAGACGATCGCGAAGCGTCATCGCGGCCGCGCGCAACGTTTTCTCCGGCGCAGTTCCGTGCACCGACATGATGATCGACCAGTTGCGCTGCACCTGGCGCTGCACCTGCGGCGGCTCCAGTCCCGGCGGCAGGGTTGAAATCGCGTCGACACGCGTCTTGACCTCTGCGGTCAGCGCGTTGACGTCGGTTCCGGGCATGGCGAAAATATTGACCCAGCCTGACCCTTCGCTGGCGCGGCTTCTCACCCAGTCAACGCCGTCGAGATCAGCTGTCGCTTCCTCGATCCGGACGATGACCTGCGATTCCATGTCTTCCGGCGAAGCGCCGGGCCAGACCGCGCTGATCGCGACCACGTCGCCGCGCCCCGCCGGCCAGAATTCCTTTTCCATCATGGAGTAGGAAAGGAGGCCGCAGACGACGCAGGCGAGCATCATCAAATTGCCGGCGACCGGGTTGCGGCCCCACCAGGCGACGATCCCATTCATCATGACCGCCCCCTATTTCTTTTTCGGCTTGTCGGCGTCGGCGACCTTTTCGGTCTTCGGCGCCGGCGCGTTGATGTCGCGCACCTTCATGCCGTCGCGCGGCGAGGGAAGGAACGAGGCGACGACCTTTTCGCCGGCGTCAACGCCGGTGCGAAAATAAAGCATCTGGGCGTCCGCCATCGCCGGCGTCGCTTCGCGCGCCTTGATGGCGCCTTCGGCGTCTACGACGTAGACATACTGGTTCTTTTTGAGCGCGCCGCGCGGAATAGCGACGAGGCGCTCATTCGATCCGCTGTTGATGCGCACGTCGACGAAGAGACCGGGCGCCAGGGGCGCAGCGTTCCCCGCATTGAACGGATCTTCCACTTCAACGAGGCCGTAAACGAGACGCGTCGTCGGGTCGACCGACGCGTCAATGAGGGTCAGGCGCCCTGTCCAATCGCGCGCGCCGCCGGCGACGATGGCGGATAATCTTGCGACGGGCGCATCATCGCCTTCACCCGCAACATAGCCCGGCGAAAGGCCGAGAACGGCGAGATCGGAATCCGTCAACGGAATTCGCACCTGTGCGACGTCGACCGCGAAGATCGTCGCCAGCGCCTGGCCGGGCGCGATGAAATCGCCGACATTGGCGTTTCGCAGCATGACGCGGCCGTCAAACGGCGCGCGCAGCTCAGTCCGTTCAAGGCTGAGCTCGCTTTCGCGCACCGCCGCTTCAGCGGTTCTCAAATCGGCGAGCGCCGTATTCACTTGCGGCTTTTGCAGCGTCAAATCTGACGGATTTCCGTTGAGCCCGAGATCTTTCCAATCCTGTTCGGCGAGCGCGGCTTCCGACCGCGCGCGCGCCAGCGCTTCTCGGGCGCGCGCGACCTGGCTGCGGCTCCGGTCAACGGCGAGGCGATATTCGGCGGGGTCGATGCGCGCCAGAACGTCGCCCTTGCTGAAATAGGCGCCAGGCTCAAGCGCGGGTGAGATTTCGACGATCTGGCCTGAGACCTGCGCGGCGACGGCGGCTTCGTTTTTGGACTTGACCTGGCCCTGTGTTGCAACACGCAGCGTCGTTTCCTCAATGCGCGCCGTCGCGATCTCGACCGCGACCGGCAATGTCTCGCCTGCGTTCTTTTCCGGCTTCGGCGCCGTCGCCATCATCACCATGACGCCGCCGAAAGCGCCAATGATCACCAGAAACGGCGCGGCGAATACGGCCGCGCGACGCAAGAGGCTGCGTTTCGGCCGTTCGATCGAACGATTTGACATGCTCGCATCGGCCCGAACATCCACTGGGCCCTCTCTTTCTGCGCTGGCTGTTTTTCTTTCTCAAAGTCTGTTTGCGCAGATAAAGGAGTATAGCCGATCCGTTTCATTGCAATGAAAGCAAGCCGCCATTTCGCTAGGGGGTTTTACGGCTGCGGCAAGTCGAAACACCCCCTGAAGGCGCTTTCGGCAAAACGAACCTTATTTGCGACGAGCTGAAAAGCGATGCGCCGCCTCGAACCTTTCGGCGAGGCGGCGCATTCCCGTTTCCTCCCAGAAACGGGGAGCAGCGTGACCGTTTTTTGTTATCGGCCGCGCATGCCTGATAAGCCCGAGATGAGAGTCAGCAATCCTCCGCCGCCAGCGAGATAGGCGCCCCATTGAACGCCGCCAATCCCCTCATCAGAGCCAAGGTTTGTGAGAATGTAAAAACCGATCCCGGCGATGACGACAAGACCAGCAAGCATCGTGATCGCGCTCGTAAGCCGACCAATCACCGGAATAAGACCGACAAAGCCGAGCGCGGCGGCGACAGCCGAAACGAAAACGGCCGCAAATATCGCAAGGCCTTTCGTGCCGCCCTGCGGCGCGCAGTCGCCGGCGATGGAAAAGTTTCCGCCGGTCCAGCAATTCACCGTCGCGCCGACATAGTCCATGCCGGTAACCGTGTTCGGCTTGACGATGCCGCCGACTTCCGTCGGTTCGGCGCCGAAGATCGGCGCGAATAGCAATGTTGCGATGACCGCAAGCGGAAGAAGGATTCGAACCATAGCGACCCCCGTTGACCCCGTTTTGCTCGACGGCCACTCTAGCGTGATGCGCCTCAATGTGAAGCGGCGCTCATGCCACACAGTTCGTTGAAATTCTTGCCGCACCGCAACATAAAATGCGGCTCCCTACAGGAATGAGCCTATATGACTGCGAGACCCTTCCGGATGGCGGCGGCGCAGGCCGCTTCAATCCTTTTTGACAAAGACGCCTCTACGGAAAAGGCCTGCCGGCTGATCGCCGAAGCGGCGAAGGGCGGCGCCGACATCGTCGCTTTTGGGGAGACATGGCTCCCCGGCTATCCGTTCTGGGTTGAAGGCGGGGTCAAAGACCTCACCTGGGAGGCGAGCGCGAATTATCTCGAAAACGCCATCGTCATCGGCGGGCCGGAAACCAGTGCGCTTTGCGCAGCGGCGCGTGAGGCGGGGGTCGACGTCGTCATCGGCATCGCCGAGAAAGACCCCGACACCGAGGGCGCGGCCTATTGCACCGCGCTGACGATCGGCCGCGACGGCGATATCCTCGGCCGTCATAGAAAATTGAAGCCGACGCACGCGGAACGAATCATCTGGGGCGATGGCGACGCCGCCGGGCTGAAAGCGCGCCAACGCGCCTACGGAAAGATAAGCGCGCTCAATTGCTGGGAGCATCAGATGATGTTGCCCGGCTATGCGCTCGCCGCACAGGGAACGCAGATCCACGCCGCGCTCTGGCCCGGCTGGGAGAAAACTCCGCGCAAGGAAGACTATTGCTGGGCGCGCCAGCACCTCCTCTCACGCGCCTTTGCAAGTCAGGTGGCCGCCTATGTCATTTGCGCGGCGGGCATCCGGCTTGAGAAGCACATTCCCGATCGCTGGAAGCCGCTTGGCGTATGGGAGCATACGGGCCAATCCGTCATCATCGACCCGCGCGGCGAAATCATCGCAGGACCGGCGGAAGGCGAAGAGATCATCTACGCCGACGGATCGCTCGACATTGTGCGCGCCGCGAAAGCCGCCTGTGATATCGCCGGGCATTATTCGCGGCCGGACATCTTCCGCCTGATCGTCGATGATAGCGAGCGCAAGGCGGCGGAATTTTCGAGCCGCAAGTGAGAACCGTCGATCAGACGGCCTCAAGGGCGGGATTCTCCTTTACGCATAACGCATCGATCGCCGCGTCCAGACGTGCGAGCTGCGCCGGCCATTGATAATCGCGCAGGATGCGTGAACGCGCCGCCTCGCCGATGATGCGGGCCTGTTCAGGGCTTTCAATCAGCCGAACGACTTCCTGCGCAAAGCCCTGCGGCGCGGCGGCCGCGATCGCCTCCGTTCCCATTTGCGCGTCGATCCCTTCAAGGCCCGCGGGCGTTGAGACAACCGCCTTGCCCATCGCCATCGCTTCAAGAACCTTGTTCTGAACGCCGCGCCCGATCCGCATCGGCGCGACGACAAGCGCTGCGCTTTCGATATAGGGACGCACGTCGTCCACCCGCCCTGCGACCTCGACGCCGTCGATTCCGTCAAGCGCCCGAATGGCGCGGGTCGGGTTTGAGCCGATGACGCCGAACGTCGCGTCCGGCATGTGCGCCCTCACCTGCGGCCAGATTTCACGCGCGAACCAGAGAACCGCGTCGACATTCGCCCAATAATCCATCGCGCCGACAAAGACCGCAGCGTAGCGTTTTTCAGACGGCGCTGTCGCGCCCGGTGCAAAATGAACCGTATCGACGCCGTTGCAGAACCATTGGACTTCCCGCTCCGCCCCGTCGCCATTCGCCAGCAGGTCCGCCTCTTCCTCGCTGATTGCGAATGCGGCGTCCGCCCAATTGATGATCGCGGATTCCTCGCGGGCGAGCCGTCGTCCTTCGCGTGCGTAAACGGCGCTCATCGGCCAGGCCTGACGCCGTGCGTATTCCGCCCATTTCGCGCTGTCCGCATCGCAGAGGTCAACGATGCGCGGCGCGTTTGATTTCCCTGCGATGTAGCGCGCAACTGATGAAGAGAAGGCGTATTCGATCGCGAGGCCGTTCATGCGCGCCCTGGCGACCGCCGCGCTCATTCTCGCATCGCGATAATAGGGGATCGTCAACGCCTCCCCCGTCAGAAATCCCGCCGCGCTTCTAACCGTCGCGCTCCTTTTGTTCAGTGGGACGAGCGTAACGCTCTCGCATACCGACTTCAGATGATCCTCATGGCGAAAATCGCGCCTGTCATCGACGAATGCGGCAAGGTGCACGCGAAAACGCCGCGCCAGATGCTCCAGCGTTTTCCATGACCGTATCTTGTCGCCCTTGTCCGGCGGGTATGGAATTCGATGCGCGAGGAACAGAAGTTGAGGCGCGCTCACGGGAAATTCCGAGCCAGAACCGGCCCCAGCGCATTGGCGAGCGGCAACGGCATCCGCCGCCAGAGCGAAACGAACGCCGCGAATTTCGGATTATTCGGATTGACGTTCGGCAAGTCTTTCGCGCGCACGAGACCGACATGATAGGAGACGGGCTTGGCCTCGAACCCCCAATGGGTTTTCGTCGCGTAATGCGTCGAGCCGACTTTGCTGCGGCCGAAATCAAAAACCCTGACGCCTCGGTCGGCCGCTTTCCGCATCAATTGATAATAAAGATAATCGAATGCGCGCAGGTCGCGCGCTTTCCGGTCGGCGCCGACATAATACGGCATGACACGGTCGCGCCGCCAGAAAGAGATCAGGCCTGCGACAGGCTTTCCCTCGCTGCTCACGATATCGATCTCCGCCTCATCTCCGAAATTTTCCTTCAGCGCGGCGAGGAATTTTTTCGGCATCACCGGCGTGCCCAGATTGCGCACCGCCGACGCATAGACCTTGTAGAAGTCATCCGCCCGCTCCGTCACGCGATAGGATGCTTCGCCTGTCTCGTCGATCCTTAGCGCCTTGCGCACCTCAGCGCGCCGCCGGCGCGGCAGCCATGGCGCGATTGCGTCCACATCGCCCGGCAGTTCTTTTTCGAACGCCGCATAAACGCCGGTCTTTTCCGCGTAACCGGCGCCGGGCGCAGCGCCGCCGCGCAGTTCGACATAATTGACGCCGAGTTCCCGGCCGAGATCAAGCGCGCGCGCTGCAAGGAGCGATGCGATGTTTTTGTCATCCGCGAGAACGCCGCCGCCGACTGCGAAGGCGACGGAAATAAGCGATCGGCCAAGCAAGGGCGCGTCGACATATGTCAACGGCAGAACGCCGACAAGTGCGCCGTCGCGGCGGGCGGTCAAATGTCTGGCGGAATGCCCGTAGCCGGCGGCGACCGCATCGCTCCAGCGCAGGTCATGGAACAAAGTCGCTTCCGGATGCGCATTGACATACGCGCGCCACGCGTCGCGGTCGGCCTCGACGAAATCGGCGATCGCAAGGCTCATGCGGCTTCACTCCGCAAGTCGCCAAGGCTGAGCGCCTCATCGATCCTTCCCCAGTGAAAATCGCCGAGCAGACGATCGAGCTTTGCTTCCATCCTGTCCAGATTGACGTAATGGCGCAGGCGCGATTTCAGCGTTGCGCCGTCAATCCGCGGCTGTTCGGGATCGATTTCCCATGGATGAAAATAGAAGATCACCGGCCCGTTCATCGTACTGGCGGATGCCGCGATCAGCCGCCGGGACAGGGCGTAAGGGGCTGCGCGAAACCACCCCCCGCCGGCGGCGCTGAAACGCCTGCCGAAAAACTCCGCTGTCGCGACCGGCGCTTCAATGACGCCGCCATGATCATGCGGCGCACGCGGCGCCGTCGGGTCGCCGTAATGATCATGCGCGATCGGGTGGCTGCTCGACGAATAGACGTAGCCGGCTTCCCGCAAAGCGTCATAAGCCCACGGCGTTCGCGCGTCGATCGAAAAGCCGGCGGCGCGAAAACCCCGCACGCTGCGCCCGGACGCATCTTCCAGAATGCGCTTCGTTTTGACAATGTCGGCCTTGAAGGCGTCGCGCGACTGGCTGAACGATTTGGTGTGATCATAACCGTGCGAGGCGATTTCGTGCCCGCGGCTCGCAATCTCGCGAACGAGCCCCGGCAGACGCTCGGCGACCCAGCCAAGCATGAAAAACGTCCCCTTCGCATCCCGGCGATCAAACAGGTCGAGCACGCGCTGCGTCGCATCGCCGACGCGCGGCGCAAATCCGTCCCAGTCGCTGCGCGCGATGACATCGGAAAACGCCCAGACCTGAAAAAAGTCTTCGACATCGACCGACATCGCAAACCGCGCAGCGCCTTGCGTCTTATCAACCGGCTTTCGGTGCGCCTTTGCCATGAACGGCTCCCCGCCCGCGGTCAGCGCCAGGCGTTCTGGAATTCGGCGAGCAGCGATTCCGCACGATCCAGGCTCTCGGCAATCTGGACGCGACGTCTGCGGCGACGCTTGTCAATCTCGGTCAATTGCTTGCGCAGCTTGACGACGCTCTGGTGCGCCCGCCTGAGCTCATCGCGCGTATCGTTGATCGACATCACGACGGATTTTTTCCAGCCCTCGGCAGCTTCGAGCGTCTCATCGTAGAGCGTGCCCGCCTCTGCCGCGGGCGCGGGCGGCTCAACGTCAATCTCTTCGTCATCATTGGCCGGCGCCGCGGTCTTTTCCGCGCGGGCGGCGGCGATTGCATTTGCAACGTCGTCAAGCGTCGCCGCCTTTGGCGGCTCGATCGGGCCGTCTTCGTCAAACGAGGCGGCAGAGGCAATCTTGCGGCGCGCGCGCAGCCGATCAAAAACGCTGTCTTCCGACGCTGCGTCGGCCGTCTTGGGCGGCGCGCTGGCGATGGTGGGCGGCGGCGCGACAGGGCTTTCATCCGTCATCGCAGGCCCTCCCTCCGACGCTTCGTCCGGCACCGTCGCCGGCGGCGCGTCAGCCGTCGTCGTCTCTGAGACAGCGACGACAGGCGGCGCGCCGACTTCTTCAACCGCGGCCGCGCCTGACGATGCATTCTCGGCCTGCTCGGCGCTCATATCCGAAAGCACCGTCGCAATGACCGAACCGTCCGCAGCGTTCAGCTTTTCAACCGAGCAGAACAACAGAACGCGGTTGCAGAGCTTGTGAATCTTACGCGGCAGGCCGCCGGTCGCCGCAAAAATCGCGTCATAGGCGTCCGCTGAAATTGCTGGATCGCCCTTCCAGCCGACGCAGCCGAGACGGTGTTCGACATACTTCTCGGTCTCGTCGCGCGACATCGGCGCGAGATGATAAGTAGCGATCACGCGTTGCCGAAGCTGTTCCATGTCGGCGCGCGCCATCGTGTCGCGAAAATCCGGCTGACCGACCAGAAACACCTGCAGAAGGGGCGTGCCTTCATATTCAAGATTTGAGAGAACCCTCAGCTCTTCAAGCGTCTTCAACGGCAGGTTCTGCGCTTCATCGACGATAAGAAGGACGCGGCGGCCATGGTTAAGCTGGTCGAAAAGGAAATCCTCGAACGCCTCGATTTCGGCCGCATCGCCTGACCCTGACGGTTTAATTCGATGCGCTGGCAGAAAACGGGACAGAAGCTTGTCAGCCGTAAGGTGCGGCGTTGAGAGTGTCGCCGCGACGACATTGGAACTGTCGAGCTGGTCGAGGAGGTGGGCGATCAGGATCGACTTGCCGGCCCCGATTTCCCCGGAAATGACGATGAAACCTTCAGCTTGCCGCAATCCGTAATGGAGATAGGCCATCGCCTTGTTGTGGCTTTTTGAGCCGAAAAAGAATTTCGGATCCGGCGCAAGTCGGAACGGCGAGCCCGAAAAACCGAAATACTCCTCGTACATTAACCTAAAAATCCAGCTGCAGTCCCGCGGTGACTGTGTTTTCTCCGTATTCAAGGTTCTGGTTCTGCGAGAATCGTTCCGTGTGCGAGTATTCGCCGAACGCGCTCACATTCTGGTAAACGCGATAGGAAACGCCGATGCGGCCGCCGACGGTGCTGGTGCGCCCCTGGAAGCCGACGATCGCGTCGCAGGACTGGTTGACGTCAAAGCCCGGCGCGGTCGGATCAAGATAGAAAAGCGCCGGATCGGCGAGACAGGACGCGAGGTCCGCCGTTGAATCGACGCGGCGATAAAACACGTTCGTATAGGCCGACATGCGCCGTGACAGCGCGCGCTGCGCGCCGAAAACGCCGCCGATCGTCTCGACCTGGCGGAAGCCGTAATCGGTGTCGTGATAATGCGCGCTCGCCTGCAACGTCGTGCGGCCGAAAACGCCGGCAAGTCCCGCATTCACATCGTTAGAAACGCCAAGACCAATCTGCTGAGCGCCGAAGCGTTGCCGCGACACGCGCGTCAGGGCGTCGATGATGCCGCTCGCATCGCCCGTATTGCCGGAGCGCAGGCTGTCGACGAAATCGAGCGTGCGCCGTTGCAGCGCCTGATATTGCGTGGCGGAAGAAAGCGCCCGCGTCTGGAACGTGCGGGCGGCGTTCGCCGTGAACCGGATGCGGTTCGTAACATCGTAACGCAGCGTGCCGTTGATGAAGTCGTCATCATAACGGCGGCCGTATTTCAGGAGAATGTCGGTCTTTCGGCCGGGCGTCGCGCGGAAGCCGGCGCTCCAGAATACGCCGGTCAGCGCATCCTCAGACAGGAATGTCGCCGGCGCCGTCGTATCGACCTCATCATAGCCGATCGTGCCGGCGAGCGCGAAGCGGTCCGTCACTGCAAACTGCAAATCGCCCTGAAGCGTTCCCCGCTCATATTCGTAATCCTGCAGCAACTGCGAGCCGTAATCGCGCGTCTTGTTGCCATAGGCGGTCAACGTGACGTCGAGGCGGTCGAAGACGTTGCCGCTGTCATAGGTGGCGACGACTTCCTGCGTGCGGGAATTGCGATCGAAAATCGCCTGGTTGAGGTTGGTTGCGTTGTTATTTGCGATGAACGCCTGCGCGAAACGGTAACGAAGCTCGACCGCGGAACCGTCGCCGAAACGGCGATTGAGATACGGGCTGACGGCGAAATCATGCACATTGACGCGCTGGTTCCGGCCCGCGTTCACATTGTGCGAGAAGCGCGCATTCTCGCCGGCGAGCTGACGCGATGTCGATGCGCCGAGATCGACATAAAAAAGATTGTCTGCGATCGTCGCCGTGCCGACGGCGCCGATATCCTGATTGGCGACAAGCTCCGCCTGATCGGTGAGATAGGAAACGTCGAGCGAACCGTCGATGATCCCGGTAAACCGGTTCGTGGAATAGATCGCGCTGCCGTTCGCCGCGACGCCCGCCGCAAATTCGTCGTCGCGGAAGCCGTCCGGCGCGAGGGCGATGTTGTCGGTGTAGGTGACGCGCGGGCCGACTGCGAGGCCGTAGCCGAAATAATTGTTCCGGAATTTGAGCGGCGCCGGCGGTCCGACATCCTGCCCCTGCGCGAGAGCCGCCGCGTTGCCGACGAACGCTATCGCGGCGGTCGCCAGCAAGGCGTTCTTCGCCGTGCGCGGCAGCGGCCGCATCAGCTTTTCCCGATCGATCACCATCGATTTATCCCCTTTTCGGCGGTTCGACCGTCTGGCCGTCCCCGTCCGCGCGTTTCTCATAATACTCATAGGCCGCATAATGCGAGCCGCCCGCCGGAACTAGACACCGATTCAGGAGGAGGCTGACATTGGGATTGAGGTCGAGCAGCTCATCGAGCGCCGCCGCGATCGCCGGCTGCGGGGTCGAATCGGCCTCAACCACGAAAACAACCTCGTCGGCATGCCGCGCCAGCGCAATCGCCTCGGTCGTCGCGAGCATCGGCGGCGCGTCGATGATGATGACGCCGTCCGGGCATAGCGCGGAAAGGCTTGCGAACAGGCGCTTGGCGTCAAGGGACCCGAAGAGATCGGTCGCATTGGCGACCCTTCCCCCCTCGCCGACGAATGTGAGGGGCAGGTTTTCAGCCCGCCGGGCGGTCGAAGCGAGGCTCGCCGCGGGATCGCGGATGAGATCGGTGAGGCCCGGCCCTTCTTCGAGACCGAAATAGCTGCGCAGGCGCGGCCGCGCCGGATCGCCGTCAATGAGGAAAACCGGGATCGCTTCTTCGAGCGCGAGGCTCATGGCCAGATTGACCGCGGCGAAAGACTTCCCCTCGCCCGGCCGGGTCGATGTCACGAGGATGATATTGCGATTGCGGCCGCCCGCATTCGCCTGCCGGCGATCACGCCCGGCGCGCTGCAGGAAGCCGATCCGCCGCAAGAGGCGCCGTTTGATCGCGCGCAATTCAAACGCCTGCGCGTCTTCTCGCGCGGCCGGAGTGAATACGCCCTTGTCGCGCAGCGATGCCAAATCAAGCGTGAACGAAGAGATATCCTCAAGCGCGACGACCTTTCGGCCGGCTGCGTTCGCGCCGTCGCCGGTTCCGATCGCTTTTTCGATAAGCCCCATGCCCCGCGCCTTCCTATCGCGTTTCCGGTGTCGCCGAGGCGACTTCATTGACGAGCGACGCCGTCGTCGCCCCGTCAAGTGAAACCGACGGCAGCCGGACAACTTCCCAATAGACGTAAAACGCCGTGACGACGGCGAGCGCCGCGCCCGCCATTGCAAGACGCATCCGGTCGCGCTTCCTTTCAGCGACGACGACCGCTGAACGCACCTCGCTCAACGCGCCGAGCACCGGAAGACCGAAGGCCGACTGCAAATCGTCGGTCTGAGAGAAACTCTTCTGCATCCATGTCAGGATGAAGGCCGCCGCCACGCCCGCCGCGATCGCGCCGAGAATGACGAAAGCGATCAGCATGATCCGGAATTTCTGCGACGCCGGGATCAACGACGTCTCCGGCCGCTCGAAAATTCGATAGGCGACGCCCTGGCTGCCGGCGCCGAGATTGGCGGTGATCGAAAGGCGGTCGCGCCGCTCGATCAACTCTTCATAATTCTTGCGCGTCTGTTCGTAGTCACGTTCGATCCGCTGAAGGTCGGCGACGACGCGCGGCGCCTGGCCGATCGTCACGGCGAGAAGATCGAGGTCAGACCTCAAACGCTTTTGGCGGTCATTAAGACCCGCGACGACGTCCTGCGCGGCGCGCAGTTCGGCGGACAGCCGCTTGTATTCCGGATCTGACGGGCGCGCATTGACGCCCGACGCCTGAAGCTGCGCGATGCGCGCCTTGACGGCCTGAATATCGGGATAGTCTTCCTGATACTGACTCCTCAAAGCGGCGAGTTCGACACTCAGCTTTTCAAGTTCGGCGCCCGACGATGTCGATTGCGCCGAGCCGAGAAGGTTTCTCAGCGTCGCGACGCGGCGTTCAGCATAGGCGAGTTCGTCGGTGACGCGCGAAAGATCGCCCTCCATGAGGTCGCGCCGGCGATCGTTCCCTTCAACGAGCGCAAGCTCCTCCGCATGCGCGCGACGATAGGCGGCGACTTCCTGCTCCTTCGCCGTGAGGCGCTCGTCAAAGGCTGTGATTTCCGCATTGAGGCGTTTGCGCGCTTCTTCATTTTCCGAGATCGACGCGCCGAGGTCCTGTTCGATCAGCAAATTCAGGGCTGCGTCGACGACGTTGCGCGCAACGACCGGATCGGAGTTCTTGTAGTTGATGTTGAAATACATTTCCTGCGGGCTGGTGATCGTAATCTCGCCCGCCACCCAGTCGATGAGCCGTTCCATCTGCGCCTTGCGCATGCGCGGCTCTTTCGCGGTCACCTGCTTGTCGAGACCGGCGCGATAGATGATTTCCTCGACATTCGGACGCGTCAGAAGCTGGAGCTTCATCACCTCGACGCGCTTTTCGTAATTCGGGCGCGCCGTCACGCCGTTCATGACGGGATCGAGAACCGTTTCCGTCTGCACGTAGACGACGGCGTTCGATTCAAATTTGTCGGGAATGAGCCAGAGGCCGATAAAGCCGAGCGCCGCCGATGCCCAGACGACCGCGGCGACTGCCCAGCGACGCCGCCAAAGACCGACGCCGTAACGAAGGACGGGCCTTGGAAGATCGGCTAATTCAAAACTGCGCACCATCCCCCAACACACCCTGAACTAAAGGGCGCGCCGCCCCACTTGCGGGCGCGCCCGGGGACAATCCCTAGAAGAAGCTCTCCGGGATCAGAATGACGTCGCCCGGCAGCACCGGAACGTTCGCCCCAATTTTTCCTTTGCGAAGGAGATCATCGAGGCGCAGGCGATAAGACTGACGGTCTTCGCCCGTGCCGCGAATGAGCACCGATTTGTTGCCGGCCGCGAATTGCGTCAGGCCGCCGACGGCGACCATAACGTCAAGAACGGTCATGCCCGACTGATAGGGAAGCGCGATAGGCTTTTGCGCTTCGCCGATGACGCGAACCTGCTGGTCGAATGTCGACTGGAAGTTCGAGACGATGACCGAGACCTGCGGCGACTTCACATAAACGCCGAGCGAGCCTTCAAGGTCTTTGGCGAGCTGTGTCGGCGTCTTGCCGGCGGCCACCATGTCCTCGACGAGCGGCGTCGAGATGCGCCCGTCGGGACGCACGGTCACTTTGGTCGACAGTTCCGGCGCGCGCCATACGAAGACTTCAAGCTGATCGAGCGGCCCGATCAGGTAATCAGGCGACGGCGCGACCGAGGCGATCGTCGAATCGGGCGCCGCATTGAGCTGGCCGGCGCTTTGAAGGCCGGAGGAACATCCGGCGAGGATGACCGCTATTGCCGCGGCGGCGAGTGTGCGAAAGAACATCTGAGTTTACCCCGTTGCTTTTAATCAGGTCCGCTCGCAGCGAAGGGCCGCGAATCGCCGCTACCCTAGACGTCCAGCAATTTCTTTGCCATGCCGCGAGCCCTTGATCGGGGCGCGTCATGGCTGATTTTTAACCAAATCCGTAGGTTTTTCTGGCTCTGGCGCGCTAGATTCTTCCACAGTCTCGTTCTTGCCGGCGCGCTTGGCGATCGCGGCCAGAAGGGACTGCGCTTCTTCTTCCTTGCCGAGCCGGGTCATCGCGCCCGCATAAAGAGCCGCAATCCGTTCATCTGCCGGATCGGCGATCAACGCCTCCCGGAGCGCGGCCGAACCGCCCGCGTCATCCCCGACAGCAAGGCTCGCCTCGCCGAGTATCGCCATATCGCTCGATCCTTGCCGTGCGGCCGCCAGCATTTCCTCACGCGCTTTTTCTCCGGCGCCTTTGGCCGCCTGCGCGTAAGAAAGCGCAGCCTCGCGCGAGGCGAAAACGTCTTCCGGCGCAAGACCGGCGTAAATCCGCGCGGCCCCGCGCGCGTCATCGCCTGCAAGATGAGCGCGTGCGAGCGCAAGCCTTGCAGCGACATGATCGGGATGCGCGCTTGCAAACATTTCGATCAGCCGGATCGCCCGTTCCGTTGCGCCGCGAGCAAGGGCGAGATCAGCCGCTCGGCGCACGGGCGTGAACTGGCCCTGAGCGGCGACGCTTGCGCGAACATACATCTCATCGGCGCGCGCCCACTCGCCAAGCCGTTCATAAGCGGCGCCGCCGAGCATCAGCGTAACAGGGTCGGTTCCGGCGCTGACCGTCGCCTCATACGGTTTGAGCGCGCGCGGATTATTCGAGGCGAGCGCGGCGCCGAGCGTGACGAGATTTCGCTCGCGCTCATCGGCTTCACGAAGCGCGTCAGGCAACGCTGCGCCTTCCCCAAGCAGCGCGGCGCCCGCGCCGGAGACGCCCTCGCCGTCAGTAAGAGCTGAAAGCTCGGAAACAGCCGTATCCAGACTAAGTCCCTTCCGGAGCCTGCGCAGCACGCCGAGCGCCGGCCGCACTTCGGACAGGCGCATCAACAACCTGTCAGCTTCCTCAGTCTTGCCGAGGTCGCGCGCGATCGCCGCCGCGAGATCGAGCGTCACCCAATTGTCGGGCGTCGCTGACAACTCTTTTTCAACGAGAGCGTAGGCCTGCGCGACATCGCCCGCCCGCCATTTCGCGAGCGCGGTCAGCAAGGGCGCCGGCTCCCCAACGGCATTCGCTCGATCAAGAAGGCGCACGGCGCCCTGGCCGTCCTCCTGCCGCAAGCGGATCATGGCGCCGATCCGGTAGTCCGCAGCGGGAACGGCGCGTTTTTTTGCGCGCGATGCGCGTTCGGAAAGCCTTTTCGCCGCTGAGGGCAAGTCGCCGGCGCGCACGGCGGCTTCGATTTCCACCGTATCGGTGCGCGATGGAGGCGCGCCAGCCTCTTTCGCGCGGCGCATGGCGGCGCTCGCCGTCGCGCTGTCATTCGCATCAAGGGCGACGCGCGCCCGGAACAACCACGCGTCAATAAGCAGGTCTTCAGGCCCGCGCAGCGCAGCGCCGAGATCGTGGATGGCGCCTGGCTCATCGGCCGACATCGCGTAATTCGCGCGCGCTTGAACATAAGCAAGCCAGGGGTTCGCCGTTTCCTGCGCCGCCTTGTCGCGCGCATCTTCATACCGGCGCTGGCGCAGAAGCGCCTCAGCCGAGAAGAGCGTCGCCGCTTGTTCATCGGCCGCGAAAAGCCCGTTGCCGCCGATTTCCTCCAGCAATTGATCGTAGAGCCCGGCCGAAACGAGCGCGTCGGCATATTGGCGGGCGAGCGCATCGGTTTTCGACGCGCGCCAGCGCGCGCCGAGCGCGCGCGCCTTTGCGGGACTCGCCTCTTGCGCGCCGATGAAGCCCTGCTGTCGCATCGCGTAATACGCAACCGCGATGGCGCTCATCACTGCTGCGGCGACAATCGCCAGCGTCGTTGATCTGGATTTATTCAGCATATGCGAATCCGGCGGCCCCGATCGCGACGCGCGCCTCTCATCATCTGCTTCCAATTCCAAGCAACGCGACGCGCACCGTCATGAGGACGATCAGCAAGTCGAGAAACAGGGAATAGTGCCGAATATAGAATAGGTCATAGGCGAGCTTGTCGCGCGCGCCTTCGACGGAGGCGGTGTAGCAATGCTTGACCTGCGCCCAGCCCGTGATCCCCGGCTTGACGATGTGCCGGTCGTGATAATTCGCGATTTCCGTTTCAAGGAGACGAACGAATTCCGGTCGCTCGGGACGCGGCCCCACAAAACTCATTTCGCCGCGAAGGATGTTGATGGCCTGTGGAATCTCGTCGATGCGCGTGCGCCGGATCAACCGGCCGACACGCGTGATCCGTTCGTCTTTTTCAGACGCCCACCGCGCGCCGTCGCATTCCGCATCCTGCCGCATGGATCGGAATTTGAAGATTTCGAATTCCTCGCCGCCAAGGCCGATACGGCGCTGGCGGTACAGGATCGGCCCTTTTGAATCGAGGCGAATGGCGATCGCCGTCGCCAAAAGCACCGGCGCCAGGAAGACAAGCAGGAATAGCGCGGCGAAAATGTCGAAGATGCGTTTGAAAGGCCCCGCAAAAGGAGACCCGTGCGAGGTGAATTCGCGCCGGATTTCGTTGTCGTTGACCGCTTCGAGATTGACGCGCCATGGCGTCTCGCCCGGACGGGTCTCGGCCCCGGCGGCGGTGAGGAGGAATTCGTGGCCGGCGCGGCGGACAGGGTCCGGCGCCAGCGCGCAAGCGACAAGCATTGCGAAAGGCGCAGCCGCCCCGACTGCGATTTCAACCGTCAACTCACGCGACGCAGACCCGAAAACTTCAACCCACCAATCAGACATCGATGTATCGCTTTGCGACAGAAGAGCCGCTGAAGCGCGCCAAAATGGCGCCCCGCAGACCCGGCAAGCGAAAAACGCGCCTAACGAAATCTTAACACGCCGCACCCCAGCGGTTCAAACGCTGATTCGAGCACCCATCCTGAGTTCGGGTTCCATTGCGATGATGAATGTCGGCGATGGTCTCGCCGGCGGCGCCCGCCGACCTCGGCGCACGTGATGCGGCTCAGGCTGACATTTCGAGAGGATCAGCCCAAGTCATGAACGCCGGTTCCAACAAGCGGGACGGCGCGGGGATGAACGCCTGATGCGACTGTTGACGGTCACGACCCTCTATCCGAACGCGGCGGCGCCGGCGCACGGGGTGTTCGTTGAAAACCGGCTCGACGCCTGGCGCCGGCGGAGCGGCGGCGAAGCCCGCGTCATCGCGCCTGTTCCCTGGTTTCCCTTCTCAGCGCCCCTTTTTGGTCGCTACGCCCGCTACGCCGCAGCGCCGCCTGTCGAAACGCGGCGCGACATCGACATCAGCCATCCGCGCTATTTCATCCCGCCAAAGATTGGGATGAACTGCGCGCCGACCGCGCTCGCTCGCGTTCTCGAACGCGAAGCGCGCCGCCTGATTGCGGCGGGCCGGGATTTCGACCTCATCGACGCCCATTATCTTTATCCGGACGGCGTCGCCGCGGTTCGCATCGCCAGGGAACTTGGCAAGCCGGTCATCCTCACGGCGCGCGGCAGCGACGTCACCCAGCTGCCCGCCTTTCCGCGCCAGCGCGCGATGATCCTCGATGCGATTTATAATGCAGACGGCGTCGTCGCCGTCGCCGAGGCGTTGAAAGCCGAACTGGTCGGGCTTGGCGCGCCGGCGGAGAAAATCGATGTCATGCGCAACGGCGTCGATCTCAGTCTCTTTCGACCGCTTGACCGTGACCGGATCCGCGCGGGCCTTTCCCTTGAAGGCGTCGTTGTCGCGTCGGTCGGCGGCCTGATCGCGCGCAAGGGCCACGACGTCGCCATTCGCGCCATTGCGCAAACGCCGGAGGCGACCTTGCTGATCGTCGGCGAGGGAAAAGATCGCAAGCGCCTTGAAGCGACCGCGCGCGCGGCCGGCGTCGCCGGTCGCGTCCGGTTTCTGGGCGCCGTCGCGCATGAGGCGCTTCCTGACATCTACAACGCCGCTGACGCGCTCATGCTCGCATCGACCCGCGAAGGCTGGCCGAACGTGCTTCTGGAAGCGATGGCTTGCGGCACGCCTGTCATAGCCACCAGCGTCGGGGGGTGCGGCGAAGTCGTTCGATCGCGGGACGCCGGGCGCATCGTCGATGACCCAAGCGGCGGCGCCTTCGCCGCCGCCCTCGCCGATCTGCTCCCCTGCGCAGACCGCGCTGCGGTGCGCCGCTACGCCGAGACGCATTCATGGGATGAAACGTCCGATCGGCTTACGGCGCTCTACGCCCGCATCATTGAGCAAAAGAATGCGCCAGTGCGCACGGCGCCGGCCCTTTTGAAGCGCGCCGGCAAACCAAAACTGATCTTTACGATCGACACGGAAGAAACGTTCGACTGGAATCATTTTTCGCCCGACGGATGGCGCGTCGAACGCCCAACAGGCCTTCAGCGTCTGCAATCGCTGCTCGAAGAATTTCGCATCAGACCGATTTATTTCCTCACTCGCCCGATCTTGGCGGACGCTGAGAACGCCGGCTTTTTTCGCCGCCTCGCCGAAGACGGCCGGGCCGATCTCGGCCTGCATCTTCATCAATGGAACACGCCGCCGCTCGGCGGGTTCGCGGGCGCCTATTATTCCTGGCAATGCAACCTGCCGCTCGACGCGCAAAAAGCGAAACTGAACGCGATTGCGGAAGCTTTCGAAACGGCGTTCGGGTTCATGCCCATCGCCCATCGCGCCGGACGCTACGGCGCCGATGCGACAGCCTATCGCGCGCTCGCCGCCGCAGGCGTGCGGCACGATTTCAGCCCTTCGGTCGCGTTCGATTTTTCTGGTGACGGCGGACCCGATTTTTCAACGATGAGCAATCATCCGTTCGTCGTTGAAACGCCCGATGGGCGCGTCTTCGTGACGCCGGTCTGTGGGGCGCGGGCGATCAAGGGCGGTCGCTTCTTTCTCAATCAGGAAGCGACGCCCGCGGGGTTTTCTCCGCATGACGGACGCCCCCATTCGATGCTGACCGCCCCCATGCGGCTGTCCTGCGAAAACGCGAGCCTGCGCGACCTGATCGCCCTCACCCGGCATCTCGAAAAGTCGGGCGCGCCAATCCTCACATTTTCGCTGCACTCAACGACGCTGACGGCGGGCGCCAACGCCTACACCCCGGATGCAGCGAGCGTTGACGCCGCCTTGACGCTGACGCGACGATTTCTTGAATTCTTTACGAAAGATTTCCGCGGCGAAACGACAAGCCTTGCAGCGCTCGACGAATTCCATTCAGGGCGGCATTAACCTTAACCGCGCGTTAAGCCGGCAATTCTAATTCTATCCTTGGCGACAAACGTCCGATGGATCGGGCGCGCGCACAAGGATGAAGCCCATGGAACTCATCGACATCGCCCGGATCGCCTCCTCCCTGATCGCCGTGCTCGGGATGATCGGCCTCGCCGCCCTCGCCGCAAAAAAATTCGGCCTGCAGAACGGCGCTTTCGCGGCGCGCCGCACGCGCCGTCTCGCTCTCGTCGAAACGCTGCCGCTCGACCAGCGGCGCCGCGCCGCAATCATTTCCTGCGACGGGCGGGAACATCTCGTCATCCTCGATCAGTCCCGCGTCACCGTCATCGAGCGCGCGATCCCCGACCGCCAACTTGCCCAGGCGGAAGATCCGATCGCACAAAGCGCCGAGTGGCCTTCGCCGAAGAAATTGCATGCGCCGAAAACGGTGATCAACTTTCTCCATCGCGCGCCGCGCGATCAAACGACGGCGCTCCGCGCCGCGGGCGTCATATGACCGCTCGCGCGCGTCTCATCTATCTGATCGTCGCCGCCATCGTCCTTCCGACGGCGGCCGGCGCGCAGACGTTGACGCTCGATATGGGCGAAGACGGCGGCTTTTCATCACGCATCGTCCAGCTTGTCATGCTGCTGACCGTGCTTTCGCTCGCGCCGTCCATTCTTATCATGATGACGTCATTCATCAGGATCGTCGTCGTCCTGTCGCTGCTCAGAACAGCGATCGGCATTCAGCAGAGCCCGCCTAACCCAGTCATCATGTCGCTGGCGCTCTTCCTGACCGCCTTCGTCATGGCGCCGACTTTCTCCGAAGCCTACAACGCCGGCATCGCCCCCCTGATGAAAGAAGAAATGCCGGTCGAACAGGCGCTTCCGGCCGCTGCGGCGCCGATGAAAGAGTTCATGCTGTCCCAGACGCGCGAGAAAGACCTCGCGCTCTTTTTCGACCTCGCCAAGGTCCAGCCCGAAACGCCCGAGGCGGCGCCTCTTCACATCGTGACGCCGGCTTTCATGATTTCCGAACTCCGCCGCGCGTTCGAGATCGGCTTCATGATCTTCATCCCGTTTCTCATCATCGACATGGTGATTTCGTCGATCCTGATGGCGATGGGCATGCTGATGCTTCCGCCAATCGTAATCTCATTGCCGTTCAAGCTGATCTTTTTCGTGCTGATCGACGGCTGGCGGCTGGTCGCGGGCAGCCTCGTCCAGAGCTTCGGGGTCGGGTGACGCCGTCATCCCGGATGCTGCGCGGCATGAAATGACGCGCTGCTGATCCGGGGTCGGCCTCAGCGCCAGATCCCGTGTCTGCAATCCATCGCTGCGCGCCGCATTGCGCACAGGATGACGCTATCGGCGAGCCGTTTTCTTCGCACCCTTCTTCACCGGTTTTTTCTTGAACTTCGCAGCGCGCGAGGCGGCGTCAAGAGCGAGCGTCGTCCAGCGCCTCAACTCATCCTCATCGTCATAAATATCTTCCGGCGCATTGTAATAATTCATGACGCCGGATGAGCCGTCTTTCATTTCAAAGACGAAGGGCTCAAGCCCTTGCGCCTCGAAAGCGTTGCGGGTTTCCTCATCGACTTTCAGATAGATCGCCTCGCCGTCCATAATGGCGAAGAAAAGATCGTCGCAATATACGCCGGCCCCGCCAAACATCTTGCGCACGCGAATCTCGCCGAATGGCGCGAACAATTCTTTCGCATGGTCAATTGCGTTGGCGGATACGGCCATTAGCGCCTCCGGTTACGAGGCGAGCTTACGCCCTGACGCAAACTTCGCAACCGCCAATGCGCCGGAGCGCGTGACGATCAGACGCCTTCTTTCGCCGGCACGATGGTGACGCTTTCGCCGCAACCGCAAGCGTCGGTCTGATTGGGATTATTGAAGACGAAACGCTGCGAGAGCTTTTCCGTCACGAAGTCGATCTGTGTGCCGATCAGAAAGAGGATCGCTTTGGGATCGATGAGAACCTTGACGCCGTTTTCTTCGACGATTTCTTCGAGCGGCTTTGCTTCCGTCGCATAGCTCATCTCATATTCCATGCCCGCGCAACCGCCGTTCTTAACGCCGATCCGCACGCCGATATAATTCTCTTCGGCGTCAGCCATGATCTCGGTCATGCGCGCCGCGGCGCGGTCAGTAAGCGTGATCGGTTTCGGTCTTGGGCGCGCCATATTCGTTCCGTTTCGTCCGCGGCGATCCGCGGCAAGCGTTCTGCTGATCGACCATTCTACTGATCGACTGGGCCCAAATCGAGGCCGAGCCGATTTGCGAGGAAGTCCGTCGGCGCCTGACGCGCCGATTTCCCGCCTGCTGCATTGACGTAGGCCGGATACCTCGCGAATCCAACCTTCAAGTCCATGCCATACCCATGGAGATAGGTGGGGACGGCGAGAAAAAGAAGGGGTTCATAGCGGACGATCGTTCGGCGGCTGCGTTCCTCGAATTTTCCGCCGGCTCGCCGATAGAATGAGAGGCGCGTCGCGCCGGCCGTGTCGGCGAACGGGTCGAAGCCTGCGCGGTAAGGCGACTGGCCCTTTTTCGTTTTCGCGCTCGCAAGAACAGCGTCGGCGCGCCCGAGCGGCGCGGCGGTCTCCACGAGGCAGACCCCGCTTTCCTGCCGCCGGCGGGCTTCATCATAGGTCGCCTTCGCCGCGCGCCTTTCCTTGTTGCGCTTCGCCAGCGCTTCCGACATCGACGGAAAATAGTGTTTGACCGCGCAATCGCTCTGCTTCTCGAAACGGGCCGCAATCGCTTTTGCGCCGCTTTCGACGCCGACCGCCGGATCAATCGGACCAGTCATCATCACTTCCTCGACAGAGCCGTTGATGAGGAGCCGCAAACACAATTCGGTGCAGGCGATGAACCGGTCGCTTTCGCGGATGTTTTCGCCAGCTAATGCACGGCTGCGAATTTTAGCGGTTCCCGGTTCGTCGAAATCACCGGCGGCGAGCGAGCGCGCCGAGGCGGCGAGGCGAAAGTTTGCAACCTGCGCGACAATGAACGATGACGCGATGACGAGAGCGGCGGCGGCGAGACGGCTGGTCGCCTGCGACGGCGGGCGAATGAATAGCCTTCCCGCCTGATGAATGAGTTCGCTCGCGATATAGAGCGAGGCGGCGCCGGGCAAGGCGAGCATCATGATCGCGATGGGCAAACCGATGAAGCTGATGAGCGAAACGATATAAACGAACATGCCGATAGCAATGGCGAGAAACGCGGCGAGAACGCGCGTCGGCCAACCGGCGGCGACGAATTTCACGGCATTCAGAACAGCGCCCATAATCCCGCAAGCTGGCAGGGAATGGTTAAATTCCGCCCCGCACCAGACGCAATCATGAGGCGTCCGGAATGGCGAAAGGCCGACAAGCGACGTCCTAGAGGTAGCCGAGTTCCAGCTTCGCCTCGTCGGACATGCGCTCCGGCGTCCAGGGCGGTTCAAAGGTCATGTTCACCTTGACGTCCTCGACGCCTTCAATGCCGCGCAGCGCCCCCTCGACCCAGCCCGGCATCTCGCCGGCGACCGGACAGCCGGGCGCCGTCAGCGTCATATCGACGGTCAGAACGCGTTCATCCGAAAGATCGACTTTGTAGATGAGTCCGAGTTCGTAAATGTCGACCGGAATTTCCGGGTCATATACGGTTTTGAGCGCCTTGATGACATCGGCGGTGATGCGCGCCATATCCTCGTCCGGAATGGCGCCGCCGCCCGCGACTTCCGCCTGGGCGCGTTCCTCTTCGGCATTGAGATCGATTACGTCACGCATGTCGGTCACCGGTTTATCCTATTTAAGAAGCTCGTGCGTTTTATGAAGGCCCTTAACCAAGGCTTCGACATCCTCATGGGTGTTGTAGACGGCGAAGGAGGCGCGCGCCGTCGAAGCGACGCCGAGGCGCTTCATCAGAACCTGCGCGCAATGATGGCCGGCGCGCACTGCAACGCCGGCGCGATCGAGAATGGTTGAGGCGTCGTGGGGATGCGCGCCCGCGACATTGAACGCGATGATCGGCGCCTTGCCCGGCGCCTGCCCGAAGACCCGCACGAAATTGAGCTTCCTCAGCTCCGCCATCGCCTGCTCGGCGAGCGCGGCCTCATGCGCGGCGATCGCGTCGACGCCCTTTTCCATCATCCATTCGAGCGCGGCGCCCAATCCGATCGCTTCCAGGATCGGCGGCGTCCCCGCCTCGAAGCGATGGGGCGGGTCGTTATAGGTGACGTAGTCTTCCGCCACGACCTCGA
>JAGRED010000249.1 GCA_020446725.1 Parvularculaceae bacterium
CAGCCGATATGGCCGTCCCGGCGGCGATAGACGACGTTCAGCCGGCCATGCGCCGCATTCTTGAAAATCACCGCCGGACTCTCGGCGAGATCGAGCTGCATGACCGCCGCGCCGACGGTCATTTCCCGCAGGGCGGTCTGCTTTTCCGCCACCACAACCGGCGTCAGATCGTCGATCGCGGCTTGGGAATCATCCCCTTCCTCGGGAAGCGGGGCGAGCGTATAATAGGAGGCGAGTTCGCTCGGCAGGGGCTCCTTGCCGTTGGCGTGGTGGTTCTTGAGCCGCCGCTTGTATCGGCGAACCCGTTTTTCGAGCTTTTCAAGCGCGGTGTCGAACGCGGCGTAGGCGTCGCCGCCGTCGCCATGCGCGGCCAGGAAGACGCCCGAATCGAGATGCGCGGTCATCTCGCATTCCACGACATGGCGTTCCCGGTTGAACGTCACGACGGCTTCGGCGCCGCGGCCGAAATATTTCGTGACGCCCTCGGTCAGTCGATCCGTCACGTGGTCCTGAAGCGCGTCGCCAAGATCAAGGTTCTTGCCGCTGACCTGAATGTCCATGAAGGCCTCCGTAAGCATCCGGGCGCCGCAGCGCCGGACAGTGAACCATATATCGGGGCTCGGCGCGTGAAATCAAAGCCCTTCGGAGGCCGGGCGCTCCCCTGGCGCTCCCTGGGGAAATTTCGTCGCAAGCGGCCCGGATCATCGGGCTCAATTCAGGAATCGCGCCCGATGATCGGTGTATTATTCCAGCGCGCCTTTTCGCGCAAAACCGGTTTCGACTTTCGCGCCCGGCGCGCTAGATCGCCTCTCTCAGCGCGGCGCGGCGGCGCTGCACGGAAGAGGCGATGTTCATTGTCTCGCGATATTTGGCGACAGTGCGGCGCGCGATATCGATGCCGTCGCCGCGCAGAATTTCGACAATCCGGTCGTCGGAAAGAACGTTGTCGCAGGTTTCCCCGTCGATAAGTTCCTTGATGCGAAAACGCACCGCCTCGGCGGAATGCGCCTCGCCGCCTTCGCTTGAGGCGATCGATGCGGTGAAGAAATATTTCAGTTCGAAAATGCCGCGCGGCGTTGCAATGTATTTGTTCGCAGTCACGCGCGACACGGTCGATTCATGCATGGAGATGGCGTCGGCGACGGCGCGCAGATTAAGCGGCCTCAAATGCCGCACGCCGTAAACGAGGAACGCGTCCTGCTGGCGGACGATTTCGCTCGCGACTTTCAAGATCGTGCGCGCGCGCTGGTCAAGGCTTTTGACGAGCCAGTTGGCGTTCGCGAATTGCTCGCTGACGAACAGCGTGTCTTCCTCGCGGCACTTGGCTTTCGAAACGGAGGCGTAATAGACGCGGTTGACGAGAACCTTCGGCAGCGTTTCGGAATTAAGCTCGATCTTCCATCCGCCGTCAGCCGCCTTGCGGACGATCACGTCAGGCGTCACCACCTGCACCGGCTCCGATCCATAGGCGTAGCCGGGCTTCGGGTTGAGCGCGCGCACTTCCGCGATCATGTCGCGGATGTCTTCTTCATCTGATCCCGTCGCGCGAAGAAGGCCTTTGAAATCGCCTTTCGCCAGCAGTTCAAGGTTGTCGATGAAAGAGCGCATCGCCGGGTCGAGACGATCGAGATCGGAAAGCTGGATCGACAGGCATTCTTTCAGATCGCGCGCGCCGACGCCGGAAGGGTCGAATGTCTGGATAAGCTTCAGCGTGCTTTCAACATCCGCCGCCTCGGCGCCGAGCCGTTCGGCGATCGTTTCGACGCTTTCGCGCAGGTAGCCGGCTTCGTCGATAAGGTCGATGAGATAGGCGCCGATGAAAACGGACTGGCTGTCGCGCGCGGCGACGTGCAGCTGTTCGGTGAGGTGTTCCCAGAGTGAAATGTCGCGGCTCAGCGTTTCGCCGAACGCGCGATCATCCTCAAAGGATGTTCCGCCGCCCGATCCGACGCTCGCCCATTCATTTGATCGGTATTCCGTATCGGAATCGCCGCTCGCGGCGTCGTCATTCGGCGCATCGAGCGCTTCGGCAGCGCGCGAGGCGCTGGCGTCGCTGTCAAGATCGAGCGCGGCCGACCCCTGATCGCCCGGCGTCTCGTCGTCATTTTGCGAGCGCTCGCCCGTCTCCGGCGCTTCCTGTTCGGCGGCGCGTTCGAGAAACGGATTTTCCTCAAGCTGCTGCTCGACGAATTCGGAAAGTTCGAGGTTGGACAGTTGCAGCAGCTTGATCGCCTGCTGCAGCTGCGGCGTCATGACGAGCTGCTGGGACTGCCTGAATTCCAATCTTGGAGCTAACGCCACACGCCCCTGCCTCTCCCCGGTTACATCTGGAATCGGTCGCCGAGATAGACGCGCCTTACGTCTTTATCGCCGACGATGTCGCCCGGCGCGCCCTCGATGAGGACCTCGCCTTCGTGAATGATGTAGGCGCGATCGATGATATCGAGCGTTTCGCGCACATTGTGATCGGTGATGAGCACGCCGAGCCCGCGGTCTTTCAGATGCAGCACGAGTTCGCGGATATCGGCGATCGCGAGCGGATCGATGCCCGCGAAAGGCTCGTCAAGCAGCATGAAGGCGGGACCCGTCGCCAGCGCGCGCGCGATTTCAACGCGCCGCCGCTCGCCGCCTGAAAGCGCAAGCGCGGGCGCATTGCGGATATGCGTGATGTTGAATTCGTTCAGCAGATCGTCAATCACCGCCTGCTGCTTGTCCTTGTTCTTCTCGACGAGCTCGACGACGGCGCGCAGGTTTTGCTGCACCGTCAGGCCGCGAAAGATCGAGGCTTCCTGCGGCAGGTAGCCGAGGCCGAGGCGCGCGCGCTGATACATCGGCAGGCGCGTCACGTCGTGCCCGTCGATCGTGATCGACCCGAAATCGACGGGGATCAGTCCGGTGATCATGTAAAAGCATGTCGTCTTGCCGGCGCCGTTGGGGCCGAGAAGGCCGACGACTTCGCCGCGCTTGACGCTCATCGAAACGCCGCGAACGACGGGGCGGCGCTTGAATGTCTTGCCGAGATTTTCGGCGAACAGCCCCCCGCCGCCTTCGACGACTGTCGGGCGGGACGGGGTGCGCTTGGCCTCAACGGGGCTTACGCTCTGGGCGCCGGGTTCAACATTCATGTTGTCGGTCATTTAGAGGCGCCTCTCTTTAAGGTTTGGTGAAGTCATGACTGTTCGCCCGAGCCTTTGGCATAAAAAATGCCCCGGATGCGCCGTCCGCCGGGCGCGGTGAACAGCAGCTTCTTGCTGTCGACCCAATAGACAAGCTCGCCGCCGGTCATCACTTGTTCACCCTGAGTGACGACGACGTCTTCGGTAATCGTTATCGTTCTCGTGTCGGCGTCATAAACGCCGTTTTCCCCCGTGATCGCTTCTTTACCGTTTGAATACCGAACCGAACCGATCGCCCTGATGCGCGTAAAGGCGCCGGAATCGTCCAGGTCGGCGACGAGCTTTTCGGCGGTAAGGATCGCCTCGCCCTGAACGGCGCGCACATTGCCGGTCCATGT
This sequence comes from Parvularculaceae bacterium, assembly GCA_020446725.1. Taxonomy (GTDB): domain Bacteria; phylum Pseudomonadota; class Alphaproteobacteria; order Caulobacterales; family Parvularculaceae; genus Amphiplicatus. The sequence continues at coordinate 3,515 of JAGRED010000249.1, forward strand.
CGCAATGTCGTCGACGACCTCAAGGCGATCGCCGGTGATGTCGATCGGTGAATCGCTGATCTGCGGCGCGAGTTGCGCATTCGCACGGGTGAACGGCGCGGCGGCGAACGGCGCGGCGATGACCGCCGCTGCGAAAAGAAATGCCCCCGCCCTAATCATCATGGTCTCCATTTTCTTCCGCCCGCGCGGGGTCGGTTCCTGTCGCGCCCGTCTTTTTCGGATAGAGGCGCATGCTGACATCCCCTTCAAACACGACCCTGCCGTCGCGATTGTTCGCCTGCATGCGGTCGGCCTTCAGCGTTGAACCGCTCGGCCCCTCTCCCTCGACGCCTTTATCGCTGACGAGCGTCTGATCATCAATTGAAACGGTCGCGGTCGGTGATTTCAACACATAGTTGTCGCCGCCGATCACATGCTCGAAGGTTACGCCGTCCTTCAGCAGCAGATGCTTGTCATCGGTGTTGAAGACGCCTGATTTCGCCTCTGCGACGGACTGCTTTTCGCCGCCGGCCGTGACGGCCCGCGGGCGGTTGAGTTCGACGATCTCGCGGCTTTCCGGTTTCTGGCTGGCTGAATCGGCGGTGATTTCATACGGATTGCCGGATGAATCGACGCCCGTGAATTGCGGCTTGGCGGAATTGAGGTTCTGCGTCGTCGCCTCAAGATCGGCGAAGTCCTCAAGAAAGGCGTCATCAACCCCGGCGGTCCGCGTGTTCAGGAAGAAGGCGGCGATGAGGAGGAGCGCGACGACGGGAAGCGCGATCCTCAACCGGCGCATCAGCTGGGCGCGCGCTGCGGCCGCTTCTCCGGTCGTGCGCCGGCGAATCGTCAGGCTGTCGAGCGCGCCGCGATTGGTCCTCGTCGAGGCGGCGGGCGCGGGTGCGGTCGGGACGGTCGCGGTCATCAAAGGTCCGGCGGGAGCGGCGGCAAGGGGTCCCCGATCTTCATATAGTCGGCCTGCGGGGGACTTCACGCAAGGTCCGCGGCTTTTTCGAGACGGTCCGCGACCTTGGCGTCACGAATGGGCGAGGATGTCGATCTCCGGCCAGCCGGCGAGGTCGAGGGCGGCCCTGGCGGGCAGGAACCGGAAGCAGGCCTCGGCGAGGGCGGTCCGCCCCTCCCGGGCGAGCATCTCGTCAAGCTTCGCCTTCATCGCGTGGCGATAGAGAACGTCCGAGGCGGCGTATTCGATCTGCGCCTCGCTCAACGCATCCGCGCCCCAGTCGGATGATTGCTGCTGTTTCGACAGGTCGACGCCGATGAGATCCCTGGCGAGATCCTTGAGGCCGTGCCGGTCGGTGAAGGTTCGGGTGAGCCGCGAGGCGACTTTGGTGCAATAGATCGGGGTCGTTTCGACCTTCAGCCAATGCTGGAAGGCGGCGATGTCGAAGCGCGCGAAATGAAAGATCTTGAGCACGTTCGGGTCGGCGAGCAGGCGCTTCAAATTCGGCGCATCATAGGTTTTCGGGTCAAGCTGCACGAGATGGGCGTTGCCGTCGCCGGACGAAAGCTGGACGACGCAAAGCCGGTCGCGATGCGTGTTCAGCCCCATCGTTTCGCTGTCGACGGCGATGGAGGGGCCGAGATCGAGGCCGGCGGGGAGGTCGCCCCGGTGGAGATGGTTCGTCATGCGCTTCCCGTCCTGTTGCGGGCGTGGCTGTAACACTGAAGGGCAAATCTGAAAACCGACTGAAAATGAAAGGCGCCGACCGAGCTTGTTCCCGGTTTGTCTGGACGCCGCGCCGCGCGCGCCGCGCGGGCTTGCGCCTTCATCGGACGAGGACTTATCTGGGGCGTTCCCTGTCGCCGTATCCGCTGCGCCGGACCGCATAAAGCGCCGCCTGACCATGCAGACCCATCATCCCCACAGATTTTGCGTCGCGCCGCTGATGGACGGCACCGACCGGCATTGCCGCTATTTCCACCGGCTGCTGACGAAGAAGGCGCGGCTCTACAGCGAGATGATCGTCACAGAGGCCGTGCTGCGCGGCGACCGGGACCGGCTGCTCGGCCGCGATCCGGCTGAGAACCCCGTCGCACTGCAGCTCGGCGGTTCGGACCCCCGCACGCTCGCCGAAGCGGCGCGGATCGGGGAGGGGTTCGGTTATGATGAAATCAACCTGAATGTCGGCTGTCCGTCCGACCGCGTCCAGTCTGGCGCGTTCGGCGCCTGCCTGATGAAGACCCCGGCGCTGGTCGCCGACTGCGTTCACGCAATGCGCGCCGCTGTCGGCATTCCGGTCACGGTTAAATGTCGCCTCGGCGTCGATGATCAGGACCCGGAAGAAAGCCTCTTCGCCTTTGTCGGCGCGGTCGCTGAAACGGGCTGCGACGTCTTCATCGTCCATGCGCGCAAGGCGTGGCTAGAAGGGCTGAGCCCGAAGGAAAACCGCGAGATACCGCCGCTCGATTATTCGCTCGTGCGCCGGCTGAAGACCGCGCGGCCCGACCTGTCGATCATCCTCAATGGCGGCATCGGCTCGATCGCCGACGCAGCGGGGCATCTCGACTTTTTCGACGGCGTCATGCTCGGGCGCGCCGCCTATGCGGAGCCTGCGATCCTTGCCGGCGTCGACGCCGGGCTTTTCGGCGTCGAGGCGCCCCCCGATATCGACGAAACGGTGCGCGCGATGTCGGCCTATGTGAAACGGATGGCGCAGACTGGCGTCTCGCCGCATCATATCGTGCGTCACATGCTCGGCCTTTATCACGGGCGGCCGCGCGCGCGGCTGTGGCGACGCATGCTGTCTGAAAAAGGCGCGGCGACGCCGGCGGACATTCTTGATCGCGCGCTCGATGCGATTGAGACGAAGGCGCCGGCCTTTGTCTGAAATTCTCGATCCCTATTACGTTGTCGCGGTCATTGCGGCGGGGCTCGCGGCCGGCTTCGCCGGCGGTTTTTTC
>JAGRED010000250.1 GCA_020446725.1 Parvularculaceae bacterium
GCAATCCAGCCGATCAGGCCGCCGAGTGCGGCAAAAGCTGCGACAAGAGCAGCGCGCATGTGATTTGTCGGACCGATCCTTTATCCAAGACCGAGCCGTCCGCCGGCTCGCGACCGCAATTTTTCCCACCAGGTTTGATTGTCGAGATACCATCTCACGGTTTGGCGCATGCCTTCCTCGACCGTTACCGCCGGCCGCCAGCCAAGCTCACGTTCGATCTTCGTCGCATCAATCGCATAGCGCAGGTCGTGACCGGGACGGTCTTTCACAAACTCGATCAGATCCTCATGCGGATGGTTCTTGGGAGCCATCTCATCCATCAGGCCGCAGATGAGACGGACAAGGTCGATATTCCGCCGCTCGTTGCATCCGCCGATATTATAGGTCTCCCCGAGCAGGCCTTGGCGCAGGACGGTCAGCAGCGCGTCGGCATGATCTTCAACAAAGAGCCAGTCGCGTATGTTCTCGCCCTTGCCGTAGACCGGGATACGCTTTCCCTCAAGCGCGGCTATCACGACGACGGGTATCAGCTTTTCGGGGAACTGATATGGGCCGTAATTATTCGAGCAATTGCTGGTGACGACGGGAAGGCGGAATGTCTCATGCCAGGCGCGCGCCAGAAAGTCGGAGGACGCTTTCGAGGCGGAATAAGGCGAGTTAGGCCGATAAGGCGTTTCTTCCGTAAATAGGCCGGCGGCGCCCAGCGTTCCATATACTTCATCTGTCGATACGTGGTGAAATCTGAACAGGTTTTTGCGCTCGACCGACAACGCCTCGTAATAGCGCCGACACTCTTGCAGCAACGTGAAGGTGCCGACGATATTCGTTTCGATGAATGCGCCTGGTCCGTCTATGGATCGGTCGACATGGCTTTCCGCTGCGAGGTGCATGACGGCGTCCGGCTGGTGGGACTCAAGCGCTGCGCGGACGGCGCCGGCGTCGCAGATATCGGCCTTCACGAAGGCGTAGCCTTTGCGTTCGTCATAGCCGGCGAGATTGTCGAGGTTCGCCGCATAGGTCAGCTTGTCGAAATTAACGACGTCAATTCCCTGATCGAGAGCCCGGCGAATGACGGCGGAACCGATGAAGCCCGCCCCCCCGGTGACCAGAATTTTCATATCCATCCTCTCGTCGCGAATTCAAACAGGCCGCGTTCGGCTATTAAACATGCAATTGCATTGAAAGCCACCGTCGCTGCAAGGGTTAAGGTTAATCGTCGTGACGGTTAAAAGGCGCATTTATTGAATCAGTTGCATTTGATTTCCAGCGAATGGGAGCTGATTCTGCCGGCATGAGATACCGCCTTGCGCTGTTGGGAGCGTCGTTGCTGGCATGGAGTTCTTCGGCCTTAGCAGCCGACGTGAATGTGTCTTCGCCGGGCGCGCTGTCCGCCGCACTCAGCGCCGCCACGCCGGGCGATCGCATCCTCCTGGCGCCGGGACGTTACGGCGCCGTTGATCTGCGCAGCGTTCATTTCAGCGAGGCAGTCACCATCGCCTCGGCCGACATGCGGGATCCCGCGGTCCTTTCGAGCGTTTACCTCAATGATGTCGGCGGCCTCTCATTAGAATCGCTGCGCGTCGAATACGGATCGACGCGGTCGCCATTATCGGAATATGCCGTCAATATCCTTGGGGGCGCGGACTTATCGATGGACGGGCTCGAGATTTCTTCGGCTGTCAACGGCGCGCCTGACGACGACGCCTATGGCATCAACATTCGTAACAGCAAGCGTTTAAAAGTTCGAAATAGTCGAATTCACGATGTTTTTCGGGCGATCGCGGTTTTTGACAGCGAGGATGTAGCGATCGATCGGAATCAAATCTCCGCCGTCGCTTCGGACGGCGTGGTTGCACGCGGCGCTGTCCGGCTTTCCATTGTCGATAATTATTTTTCTGATTTCAGGATCGTCAATCCTCAAGTCCATCATCCGGACGCGATACAATTGTGGTCGCGCCATGCACGGCGCGCAAATCAGGACGTCGTAATCCGGGGAAACCTCATCCGCCGCGGCGTCGGGGATCGCAGTCAGGGAATTTTCGTCAAAACGCCTGAAATCGCGACCGTGAATCTCCTTATCGAGGAAAACGTGATTGAACAGTCAATGGGGCAAGGCATCTATGTTGAAAATGGGAACCGCGTAATTATCCGCAATAATAGCGTTCTTCCTCAAGATTACCGGGTCGATCAACCTGGCATCGAGGTGCGTGAGAGCGCTGAGAACGTCACCGTCGAGAATAATCTCGCCGCCGCCTTCCGCGTTGCTGACGGCGTTGCGCAATCGGGCAACATCGCGATCGACTATTTCAATCCGTGGATTGATACCTTCGTCGGAAATCATATCGCCGCACCGGCAAAACCGGTGAGGGCCGAGGACTTTGCAGCGCTCACCGCAGCCGGGGCAAAAGATTTCGTAATGGACCTTTGGGCCGGCGCGCCACTCTCTCCCACAGCATCTTTGACGCCGACGGCGCTTGTCACAGATCTCGACTTCTCCGACGGCGTTTCCGACCGAGCGCCGGATCCCGCCGCTCTATCGGAAATCGTCGATGAGACAGGCGCTCGTTACTATATGAGCGAACCGACGCGCGCATTAACGGCGGCGCTGGACCTTTCTATCGCTGCGCGCGCACGTTTTTCATCCGCCGCCGCCGGGTGGCGGCTTATCGCCGCCGTCCCCGGTTCCTATGAGGTGCGCATCGATCGGAATCGAATCCGCTTTTCGGTCTGGACGCAAAACGGCGTCACACGTCTCGACGGGGTGTCGGCAGCGCTTCTCGATGGCGCGGCTCATGACATCGCGCTGCATTATGACGGGGCGTCGGGCGCCATGCGCATCTCTGTTGACGGCGTGGAAATTGCCCAGGGTCTGGCGCCGCGCGGGCCGATCGCCTATCATCCGACGCGACGGCTCTATGTCGCCGGCGCGCCGTGGGGCCTTTTCTTCGGCGATGGAATTGAGCGCCTCAGAATTTCGCGCTGATCAGGCGCCGGCTTTCTTCGCGTATTCCCATGCCATCGTTGCGAGCGGCGCAACCGACTCACCCATTTTCATTCCCTCGGGCGAAGACGCATTCCCTTGCAATGCCCGTGCGTAAACGCCTTGGGCGATCGAGGCGAGGCGGAACATATTGTAGGCGAGGCAGAAATCGAAATCGGCGAGCGTCTTGCGGCCTGTTTTTTCGCAATAGCGCGCCACGGCTTCATCAAGCGAGGGAATGCCGAGCGGCGCGAGGTCAAGGCCGGCGAGGCCGCCGCGGATGGTCGGCGGGAAATGCCAGACCATCAGGAAATAAGTGAAGTCAGCGAGCGGATGGCCGAGCGTTGACAGTTCCCAGTCGAGCACTGCGCGCACTTTCGGCCCGGTTGAATCGAAGATCACATTGTCGAAGCGATAGTCGCCATGCACGATCGACACGGCGTCGTCGGTCGGGATCGCCGTCGGCAGCCAGTCAATCAACCGGTTCATCGGAGCGATATCGGCGGTCTCGGCGGCCTTGTATTGCTTCGACCAGCGATCGATCTGACGTTGAAAATAATTGCCGGATTTGCCGAAATCCGAAAGTCCGGCCGCCTCATAGTCGATGAGATGCAATTGCGCGATCACATCGACGATTTCGAAATACAACGCGCGTCGCTCACTGGCTTTGACGTCGGGAAGGCTCGCATCCCAAAAAATGCGCCCGTCGACAAAATCCATAATAAAAAAAGCGGTGCCGATAATGTCGGGGTCTTCGCACAGGGCGTATGTGCGCGGCGCCGGAAATCCGCGCGCGCCAAGCGCTGTCATGACGCGATACTCCCGATCGACGGCGTGCGCAGATGGGAGAAGCTGCCCCGGCGGCTTGCGGCGCAGGACATATCGCCGTTCGGACGTCGTCAGCAGATAGGTCGGATTTGATTGCCCGCCCTTGAATTTCTCGACGGAGAGCGGCCCACTATAGCCGTCGACGTGCTTTTTCATATAACGGTCGAGCGCCGCCTCATCAAATTTGAGACGCTCGGGCGTCTCCGTAACGCCGCTGAAATCCGGCGCGTTTGCTTCAGCCATGATTTCGCTCCCTCAGGCTGTTGCCGAAAAGTGCTCATACACAAGGTATGCGCCGATTGCGGCAAAGCCAATTCCCGCGATGAGCTTGAGAGGCAGAAAGGTCAGGTAACGCTCTGCGGCGGCGCCAAGCATGACGGCGATCGCCGCCGATGCGACGAGCGCGGCCGATGCGCCGAGAAACACCGTCAGTCGCGACGCTTGTCCGTCGGCGGCGAACAGCATCGTCGCGAGTTGCGTCTTGTCGCCAAGCTCGGCGAAGAAAACCGTGAGAAAAATCGTCAGGAACGCTTTCATGCCGGGATCGTCCTTTGTCGCCGATGAAAATCCAGAAAGGCGTTTGCCACCGCTTCGGGCGCTTCGGTCTGCGGATAGTGACCGATCGATTCCAGCAGCACAGCGTCGGCATCCGGAACATTTGCGCGGTAATGATGATAAAGATGAGCGCCGGAAACAGGATCGGCGCCGCCGTCGATCAATCGGAGAGGGATGCGCGCGGTTTCCAGTGCGCCGACCCAGCGCGGGCGATTGGCGCGCCGTTCCGGAATGTATTGCAAAAGCTTGTGCAAGACAGATCGCCCGTCATTTTCGAGAATGAGCGACCAGTGCGTGTCGATTTCTTCATCGCTCGCCTTGCTGTCGGCGCCGAAAATGCCGTCAAACGTCTGGCGCAGGCGCGCGCGGCTCATCATCGCGCCGAGAAGAAAACCGAATGGCGTAAGCCCGAGTTTCTGAACCAGCCTTGCGCGATGCTGCTCAGGGAAGAGGCCGCCGTTCAGGAACACGATTGATCTCAAGGCGAAACTCAATGCGCGCTCATTATTTCGCGCGAGCAGTTCTTGCGCGACCGTGTCGCCGTAATCATGGGCGAGAATGTGCGCTTCGCTGACGCCGAGATGTTCAAACAGCGCTTCCTGAAGGTCCGCCTGCGTCATGATCGAGTAGGCAATGTCTTTCGGCTTCTCGGAAAGACCGAAGCCGAGCATGTCGAGCGCGGCGAGCCTGAAATGCGCTGAGAGCGAAGGCCAGATGAAGGTCCAGTCCCATGACGAAGTCGGGTAGCCGTGGATGAGCAGCAGCCAGGGCTTTTCTTCATCCGCTTCGTTTTCTGTCCAATAGGCGAGGCGGCGGCCGCCCGCCTCAAAGTGTCGCGCTGCGGCGCGCCAGTCGGACAGCGATTTCATATGAAGGCTTTCAAGGCGCGCCATCCGATATCGCGCCGGAAGAACCCTTCCGGCCAGTCGATATGCTCGACGCCCTCGTAGGCGCGTTCGACGGCGTCGCGTATCGTCGGTCCGCTAGCCGTGACGTTCAAGACGCGCCCGCCATCGGCGAGAAGCGCGCCGTTCGCTTCTTTCGTGCCGGCGTGGAAAACGATGACGCTTTCGCAGTCTTCAGCCTTATCGACATCGCGGATGATCGAGCCCTTGCCGTAAGATCCGGGATACCCTTTCGAGGCCATGACAATGAGCGCGCAGGCGTCGTCCGACCATTCGAGCGCGCATCCGTCGAGCGCGCCGGTTGCGGCGGCGTGCAGGACGGGAAGGATGTCGCTCTTAAGGAGGCGCATCATAACCTGACATTCCGGGTCGCCGAAACGCGCATTGAATTCGATGAGTTTCGGGCCGTCAGGGCCGATCATCAATCCCGCGAAGAGGACGCCCTTGTAGGGTGCGCCTCGCTTCGACATTTCCGCAATCACCGGTTTGATGATGCGCGTCATTGTCGCCTCGCGCACCGCGTCGGTGAATATCTGCGCCGGAGAGTAGGCGCCCATTCCGCCGGTGTTCGGGCCGCGGTCGCCGTCAAAGGCGCGTTTGTGATCCTGGGCCGCGATCATCGGAATGACGGTTTCGCCATCGCTGATCGCGAAGAAACTTGCTTCCTCGCCTTCGAGGAATTCCTCAATCACGATCACGCTGCCGGCGTCGCCGAGCGCGCCGCCGAAGAGATCGTCCACGGCCTTTTCCGCTTCGCTGAGCGTCTCCGCAATGATAACGCCTTTTCCGGCCGCGAGGCCGTCAGCTTTCACGACAAAAGGCGGGTTCTGTTCGCGCAGATAGGCTTTGGCGGCGCGCGCATCGTCAAACCGCGCAAAGGCGGCGGTCGGTGCGCCGACAGCGTCGGCGATTTCCTTCATGAAGGCCTTTGAGGATTCGAGGCGCGCCGCCGACGCTTGAGGCCCGAAGCAGGCGATTCCCGCCTCCGTCAGGCGGTCGGCGAGCCCGGCTGCGAGCGGAGCTTCAGGTCCGACGACGACAAGATCGACATTTCGTGATCGCGCGGCCGCCAAAATACCGTCGATATCTTCGGCCTTTATCCCAAGCGGCTCGCCAAGCCGATTGAGGCCGGGGTTTCCGGGCGCTAGATAGAGCTGAGTGAGGAGCGGACTTTGAGCGATTTTCCAGCCGAGCGCGTGTTCGCGTCCGCCGCCGCCGACCAGCAGGACCTTCACGATATCCTTCTCCCTTTGATGAAAAGCGTTTAGGCGTCACGCCGGACCGGATCAATGCCGACAGACACCGAGACCGACGCGACGCGACAATCGCAGGAGACCGCCGATGGCGAGGCCGTATCGGCCGCGCATTCAATGGGCGAAAGGCTGCCGTTTCCGCCGCGCCGCATGCATCTGCGCATCGTTCCGCCAAAGCCGCTGAGAAAGCCGCTTAGGGTGGTTGATCGAAGCGTTGTTCGGACGATTGAGCGGCTCGCAGCGACGCCCGTCAGTCGGCGGCGCGCTGCGATCACCGGCGCGCTCGCGCTCAACATTTTGATGCTGGCGGTGCTGGCTGTCTATGGCCGCGTCCGAATCTACGTGCCGAACAAGCCGGCCGATTCGATTTCGATCGTCTATGTCGATCTTCCAGCCAATGTGCCGGTCATTGATCTGCGCGATCCGGAAATCGCGCCGCCCGAGCCTGAACCGGAGCCGATCGACGAGCCAGAGCTTACCCCCGAGCCGGAACCAGCGCCTGTGCCGGAACCCGAACCAGAGCCGGAACCCAAACCCGAACCCGAACCAGAGCCCGACATTGCGCCTGCTCCGGAACCTGAACCGATCATCGACCTGACGCCCGAACCGGTTTTTGCGCCGCCGTCGGAGATCGAGGCGGAACCGTTCATCCCTGACGCCACGCCGGCGGAAGCGCCTTTGTCGCTGGATGAGCCCTTGCCGGGCGATGTGACGGTTACGGGCGAGCAAACGCCGGCGGACGAAGCCCCGCCGCTCATCACTGTCGAACCTGAAATCCGGAGCGCTGAGAGCGAGCAGGATGCCGGCGATGAGGAAGACGACGACGAGCAGGCGGGCGCAGGAGAGGTCGCCTCCGGTGACGAAGCGTCAGTTGAACGCGCGCCGGTCGCCGCTGCGGCCTCTGACCGGCCGCGGCCGGCGGACCAGCCTGCGACGGGCGACGACATGTTCGATGAAGAGCCGACATTCTCCGGGCGCAGATTTGTGCTGCCGCAAGTCGACTTGCCTGCCGGCGATGCGTCTTCGACGCCGGGAACGTCAGGCGTCGTCGCAATTTTTTGTCCTGAAGAATTCAAGGACAAGGAAAAGGTCGCTGAATGCGCCGGCCGTCCCGAAATCCGTTCAGGCTGGCGGCCGGGGTCGACCGGCGAGGACTTTTCGAAAGCGGCGTCCATCCTCAAGGATCGCAACAGGCACGGCGACTTCTCGAATGACGCAACGACATTCGGCCCTGAAATCGCACGCCAGATCGAACAGCGCCGCCGCGTCGAGGACCTTGAAGATTTCCGTAAGAGCCAGAACCTCGGCGAAGCGAATATCGCCGATGACCCTGCGGCGGGAACGCGCCCCATAGGCGCGCCGGCGATTGAACCGTCATGGACGAGACGAGATGATCCGCTTGTCAATAACAAGGATGTCGAAACGCTGCGTCGCGAGCTGGAAGAAGCTGAAAAAGCGAAGACCATCCCTGACGAATAAAAGGCGAATAAAAAAGGCCGGGCGCATGCCCAGCCTTCTTAATTCCGAATTGCGCGGTTCAGCTATTCGTCCGATGCGACGGACACGAATTGCCGTCCTTTCGCCTTGACCGCGAACTCAACGCGTCCGCCGGCGAGGGCGTAGAGCGTGTGATCTCTCCCCATGCCGACATTCGGGCCCGCGTGGTATTTGGTGCCGCGCTGGCGAACGATGATATTTCCGGGAACGACCATCTGGCCGCCGAACTTCTTCACGCCCAGTCGCTTGGATTCTGAATCGCGTCCGTTCTTCGACGAACCGCCTGCCTTTTTATGCGCCATGATCCGTCTCCTTTACCTATTCTTCCGACGCGCGCGCGCGGTCGGTTTTAGCGCGCGGCGGTTTGCCGGCGACAAGTTCTTTCGCCTGATCGACCCACTCGTCGCGCTCTGCGCGGCCATGCAGGTCCAGCGCTTCATCCATCTTCGCGACATCCGCTTGCGACATGTCCGCGATCTGCTTCAGCGACGTGACGCCGTATTCCGCCAGCTTTTCTTTCAGCTTGGGTCCGACGCCGCCGATGAGTGACACGTCATCGACGAAATCCGCCGCGACAATTTCTTTCTTCGCCGCTTCTTTTTTGGCAGCCGGTTTTTTCTCCGCCGCTTTCTTGGCGGACGGTTTGGCGCCGTCGGTGAGGATGTCAGTGATCTTCACGACCGTCAGAAGCTGACGATGGCCTTTCTTGCGGCGATAGTTCTGACGGCGGCGCTTCTTGAAGATGATGATCTTCGGCCCGCGCGCCTGTTCGACGATCTCGGCCGCGACGGACGCGCCTGCGATAAGCGGCGCGCCGACGGTCACGGCTGACCCTTCGCCGAGCATCAGAACTTCATCGAGCGTGATGATGTCGCCTTCTTCGCCGGGAAGGCGTTCGATTTTGAGGACATCGTCCTTGGCGACACGATATTGCTTGCCGCCTGTCTTGACGACTGCGTACATTTCCGACTCCTGTTTGCGCACTCGGTGCGCAAGTGTCCTTTTTCGCCCCGGTTTCTGTCGCCCGGTTGTTATGGGAGGCGGCTAGCTAGCCTCTGAAGGCGCGCCGGTCAAGCGGCGATTCCCAAGATCGGCAAGCAGGGATAAAGGGCGGGGATGAACTACCGCCACGCCTTTCACGCCGGCAACCATTGCGACGTTCTCAAACACGCCGCCCTCGCCATCGTCCTCGCCCGGCTGGCCCTCAAGGAAAAACCCTTCTCGGTCATCGACACCCATGCGGGCAGGGGACTGTATGACCTTGACGGGTCAGAGGCAGGGCGCTCCGGCGAGCATCGTGGGGGCGTTGCGCGCCTAATTGACGACCCCGCCGCGCCGGCCTCGCTGCGGCCCTATCTCGATTGCGTGCGGCGCCAAAATCCATTCGGCGGCCTGCGCTGGTATCCAGGCTCGCCGGTCATGATCAAAGACATGCTGCGGAAAGGCGACAGCGCAAAATTCTGCGAGCTGCAACCGGAAGAACGGCTCGCGCTTCAAACCACGGTCGGCGCTCATGGCGCGATCCGCGTGTATGATCGCGACGGGTATGAAGCGGTGCGCGCTTTCCTGCCGCCAGTGGAACGGCGCGGTCTTGTCTTGATCGATCCCCCTTTCGAAAAGCCTGGAGAATTTGACCGTCTTTCGGAAGCGGTCGAAGACGGCGTGAAACGCTGGGCGAGCGGCGTCTTCATGATCTGGCGCCCGATCAAGGACGAAGACGGTTACGCGCGTTTTCTTGAAGCGGTTCGTCACCTCTCCCTTGAGAAAACGCTTATCGCAGAACTTTCCGTTGCGCCGCGCATGGCCGGCAAACTGACCGGCAGCGGATTGTACGTGATCAACCCGCCGTTCGGTCTCGCCGATGCGTTTGCTGAACTGCTTCCCTATCTCGCCGCCCGACTTGCGACTGCCTCCGGCGGAGGCTGGCGCCTTGAGGAAATTGAGAAGGGCGCCGCGATCCGCGATCTCGCCGGCGAGGCGTAATATCAGCTAGCCAGGATTGCTAATTGGAGACGCTGGCGGAGAGGGAGGGATTCGAACCCTCGGTACGGTTGCCCGCACTCCGGTTTTCGAGACCGGCCCGTTCGACCACTCCGGCACCTCTCCTTCGGTCGAAGTGTGGGGCTTCTAACGGCGCGGCGGGCTTGTCGCAAGGCCGCCAAAGCACAAAACCGCCCCGATCTGCGCGAGCAGGCCTCGCCCTCTAAGGCGGGCGGGAAGGCGGCCCGCTTCGCGACCTGTTTTATGGCGCGGCGACGCCCGCGAGGTCGAGGCTGCTGCGATCAATGATGACGCCTGCCTTGATCACGGCGGCGATGTCTTTCGCATTGTCGATATCGACTGAAGGGTCGGCGTTCAGCAGGACGAGATCGGCGGCGAGGCCGGGCTTCACCGAACCGAAGTCCTTCTCCTTGCCGAGGAAAATCGCCGCATTGCGTGTTGCGATGGTGATTACGTCGAGGGGAGGGATCCCCGCCGCGACAAGCAGTTCCATTTCACGATGAACCGCCGGCCCGTTTGATTGATCCGTGCCAAGCGCGATGACGCCGCCCGCCGAATGGATTTTGCGCAAGTTTTCCTGTGCGATCGGCGTCATGATCTTCATCCACCATGTCCAGCTTCGCTCCTGGTATTCTTTTCTGGTCGTTGTCTTGAGCGCTTCAATCTCTTTTTCTGAAAACGCCGCCCGATAGAGCGGCTGGTCGAGATAATCAGGGTGTTCCGCGAGACGGCTGTAATTCTCGCCGATGGTCAGCGTTGACGACATCGGAATCTTCTTAACGCCCATCAGACGGGCGAAATCATCAGTAATCGGACCCTGAATAACGGGATGCGCGAGCGTGTCGATGCCGGCGTAAATCGCTTCGCGGGCGCGCAGCTCGCTTGAGGTATGCACGGTCGTGCGAATGCCGCGATCATTATAGAATTCTATCAGGCGCTGAAGGAGATCGACCGGCAAAAAGGGGATGAGCGGCCTTGCGCCCCAGCCGCGTTCCTCGAGCGTGAATTTGACGACATCCGGATTGCGATCCGCATGTGCGGCGATGAGCGGCAGTGCTTCGGGCCAGTCATCGACAAGCGTCGCATAAGGACTTGCTCCATGACTGCCGGGATAGGTCACGATGCCGCCGGTGGCGAATATTCGCGGCGCTGCAAGTTTTCCCGATCGTTCTTCTTCCCGTAGTGAAAAAATCAAGTCGGGATCGTTGCCGGCGTCGTAAATCGCCGTGACGCCGGAATAGAGATAAGATGAGAGCGCTTGCCTCGCCGTTTTTCTGTCGGCCTTTGCGCCCTTCTTGCCCGGATCCGCAGCGCCGCGCAGATGCACATGCGTATCGATCAATCCCGGGATCAGAAACTTGCCTTCGCCGTTGATGCGTTGCGCGCCGACAGGGGCCTCGACCGGACGATCAGCGACCGATGCGATCCGATCATTGCTGATAAGGACGAACATGCCGGGCGCCGGCGCGCCGCCATCGCCGTCAATGAGCGTGACGTTTTCAATCAGAATATCGGCTGCCGCCGATTTCGCCGGAGAGAGGATTGCGGCCGTCGCCAACATAAGAATGCAAATCGTTTTCATTTTCATTTCCAGTTCGTCGCTCTATCGACATTGGCGCTGTGATCCGTACCCGACAAGCGCATCAACATGCTATGCGTGTTAATGCGAATGCGAATTTATTGCAGTTGATTCAAGCAAGGCCGCATTCTTGTCAATCAAATGAGTCCCCCATAGTTTGCCTGCTCGATCGGTATGATGTTTGATTACTGCTGATCGGAACTTGCTTACTACCGGGAAGCAAATCGATGTGCGGAATTACAGGCGTATTTTACGCTAACGACGAGTCTGTACCTGATCGGAGTCGTATCGCCGAGAGCGTTCGCCAGCTTCGTCATCGCGGACCCGATGCTGACAGTTTCGTGAGCGGTCCTGGTTTCGCCCTGGGCCATGCACGACTGTCGCTCGTCGATCTCGACCCAAGGTCGAACCAGCCTTTCGCCGATGCGACAGGTCGCTATCTGCTTGTCTATAATGGCGAGGTCTACAATTTTCGGGAGCTTCGCGCCGAGCTTGAAATGGCCGGGCGGGTTTTCAGAACCCAATCCGACACGGAAGTCGTCCTTGAGTTGCTTATTGCTGAAGGGCCCGCGGCGGCGCTGCCGCGTTTGAACGGCATGTTCGCGCTGGGTTTCTATGACCGCCAGACTGGTGAGCTTACGCTCGCCAGGGACCGGTTCGGCATGAAGCCGTTGTTCTGGGCGGAAACGACTTTGCCCGGGGGATGCGGCCTCGCGTTCGCCTCGGAGATCAAGGCGCTACGACCCTGGATGACGCTTACGCCCGAAAGCGGCGTGTTGACCGCGTACCTGATGAAGTTCGGCGGGCCGATGCAGGGCAAGACGATGTTTCGCGGCGTCAAGGGGCTTGCGCCCGGTGAGATGCTGACATTTGACCGGAGTGGCCAAACGCGACAGCGCAGATTCGCCCCATTGACGGATTTTCTGGACGGGTCGGAGCTGGATCGGCTGGCCGGCCTGACGCCGGATCAAGCCGTCGACGAGTTCGACGAGCGCATCAACGCCGCCGTAAAGAGCCATCTTTTCGCCGATGCGCGCGTCGGGGCATTCTGTTCAGGCGGCGTTGACAGTTCGCTTATCGTCTCGCTCGCCGCGCGACAGGATCGCGGCGTCGCCCTGTTTCACGCCAATGTGGAGGGTCCGTGGTCGGAAGTTGAACCGGCGCGCGCGCTCGCCCGCCATCTGGGTTGCGAGCTGAACGTTGTCGATGTGACGGAACAGGACTTCGTGGACATGATCCCGAAAGTCATCCGGCATTACGAACAGCCGTTCACCTATCATCCGAACTGCCCGCCTTTGATGATGGTCGCCCAACTGGCGCGCGATAAGGGCGTGAAGGGGTTGTTGTCAGGCGAAGGGTCGGATGAGCTGTTTCTCGGCTATCCATGGCTTGGACGGAAAAGTCTCACCGACGCCTATGAGAAAATCATAGGGCTCGGGACGAAGCTCGTTCGCAGCATTCCCGGCATTGGCCCAATTCTGGCGCCGAATCGCAGCGCCAATTTTTCAGAGGTGATGGGGATCCTGACGAACCGCGAAATGGCGGACGATTTCGAACAAGTCGAGGCGGGGTTGCGCGATCACCGGCAAACGCATGGCGATGCGACCTATGGCTGGTCACTGGACTATATGCACCATCATCTGCGCACGCTTCTTCATCGCAACGATACGATGGGCATGGCGGCCAGCATTGAAGCCCGCTTTCCGTTTCTTGATCTCGGCGTTGCAAAATTCGGCGTCAATTTGCCGGGTCGATTCAAATTGCGGCGATCGCCGTTCGTCTTCGAAAAAGCGCATCCGTTCGTACGCGACAAATGGGTCGTGCGAAGCGTTGCCGACCGATATATGCCGCGCGATCTCAGCCAGAGAATCAAGATCGGTTTCTGGACGACGACCTTCCAGCGCATGGAAGCCTCGCCCGCTTTCTATGCTACGTCCCGGCTTGGAGATTATCTCGGGCTTGGCGCCAGCCAGCTGAAGAGCACGGTTGAAAACGCCGATCACGATCTGCGCCTAAGATTGCTGCATTGCGATGTGTGGACGCGGGTCATGATTGAAGGGGAAGATCCGGAAATTTCCGTCGGCCGCCTGCGCGACCACGTTCACATCCGCAAACATGGCGAATCGCCGCGCTACGTCCGCAAGGTCGGCGCTGTGCGCTCTGCATCCGCTCCGATCTAACATTGCGCGACGAAACCCGGTAAGTGAGGCGGTCGTCCGCCCGTCAGGAAGGTGCCGTATCAGCGGTTTCCGACGGATTGGCATTGACCGGAGTTCACCGCGGCCGGGAGCGCTTTGAATGGCTGACAATCCTTTGATCCTCGCGATCGATCAGGGAACGACGTCTTCGCGGGCGCTCGTTTTTGATCGCAATGCTGACATCGTCGCGCTTGCGCAGTCTGAATTTCCTCAAATCTATCCGCAGCCGGGGTGGGTGGAACACGATCCGGAAGCAATCTGGACGACGACGATTGAGACGGCGCGCGCCGCCATGACGAAAGCGGCGGCGATGGGCGGCCGGGTCGTCGCCATCGGCGTCACCAACCAGCGTGAGACGACAGTCGTCTGGGACAGGAAGACGCTGAAGCCGATCCACAACGCCATTGTCTGGCAGGATCGCAGAACGGCTGATGTCTGCGCGAAGCTGAAAAAGGAAGGGATCGAAGAGCGGATTCAGGCCTCGACCGGCTTGCTGCTCGATCCCTATTTTTCCGCGACGAAAATCGCATGGATTCTCGACCATGTCGAGAATGCGCGCGAACGCGCGAAACGCGGCGACCTGGCGTTCGGCACGATCGATTCATTTCTGCTCGCACGATTGACCGGCGGCGCGCATCTGACCGATGCGACCAACGCCAGCCGAACGAGCCTCTTGAACATTCGGGAAAACTGCTGGGACGATGCGCTTCTCAGCCGATTTGACGTTCCGCGCGCGGTGTTGCCCGAGGTCGTCGACAATATTTCCGAATTCGGCGTCACGAGTGCGGGCCTCTTCGATGACGAGCTCCCGGTTTTCGCCATGATCGGCGATCAGCAATCCGCGGCGATCGGGCAGGCGTGCCTTGAGCCCGGCGACATCAAGGCGACCTATGGAACCGGTTGTTTTGTTCTTGCGCCGACCGAAAGATTTTTGACCTCGAAAAACCGTTTGCTGACGACGATCGCACGACGGATGGACGGGGTCACAACTTATGCGCTGGAAGGCTCGATATTCGTCGCCGGCGCCGCCATTCAATGGCTTCGCGATGCGCTGGGGATCATCAAATCATCGTCGGAGACCGAAGAGCTGGCGCGCTCTTTAGAGTCGAACAACGGCGTTTATCTCGTTCCGGCTTTCGCCGGGCTTGGCGCGCCTCATTGGGCCGCCGACGCGCGCGGCGTCATAACCGGGCTGACGCGCGGCGCAGGGAAAGCCGAATTCGCGCGCGCCGCGCTTGAATGCGTCGCCTATCAGACCGCCGATCTGATCGATGCGATGGCGGCGGATGACGCGCCTTGCCGTATGCTGAAAGTCGATGGCGGCATGACGGCGAACGGCTGGCTGATGCAATTCCTTGCGGACGTTCAGAAGGCGCCTGTCGATAGACCCGCGATCATGGAAACGACGGCGCTTGGCGCGGCGTTTCTGGCGGGCGTGAAAGCCGGCGTCTATGAAAGTCTTGAAAGCGTCCGCGATCTCAGAAAGACAGAGCGCGTTTTTTCACCGAACATGCCTGAAAAAGAACGCACAAAGTTGCGTGCGGAATGGAAAATTGCGCTTGATCGCACGCTTCTATGATGCGACGAGGGCCGCCGATTGGAGGCTCTAATGCACGGTGACGAAGATCCCAGGACGCTGGATTTGTATCAGTGGTGCGGTGATGAGTTGTCTCACCATGAGGAGAAGGCGCTTCGGGATCCGCTGGCGAGCAGCGTCAGAATGCTCACCATGGCGTTATGGGATCGTCTTGCGAAAGGCGAGAGCGACCGGAGCGAACTTTCAAATCTTGCAAAGGCGATCAGCGATCGCGCGCTCATTGAACGGGCGACGCGGCTGAGAGGCAAGACACGGCCCGGCGATTGGGAAGAAGCGGTCAACGAAGCCTTGTCATCGCTCGAAGGATTGTCGTTCGAGGAAGCGGCCGACCAGCTTGCCGTGACGAAGGCTGGCGTTGTCTTTACCGCCCATCCGACGTTTTCACTTTCTCGCGCGCTTCGCGAGGCGATCGGCCGCCTTGCGTCAGGTGAAGAAGGTGACGAGGCGCTGGCGGACCTGCCGCATGCTCCGGATTCATCGATCACTTTGCTTGACGAACATGAAGATGCGCAGGCGACAATCGCGCGCGCTCAAGAATCTCTGCGGCGCCTCTATGGATGCGTGTTTGACTGGCTGCAGGCGCGTTATCCCGACGATTGGATGAAGGCGCGGCCGCACCTGCTCAGCATCGCGACATGGGTCGGCTATGACCTTGATGGTCGCACGGATATCAGCTGGGGACAGACCATAAGGTTGCGACTTGAAGAAAAAGCCTTGCAGCTTTTTCGCTATGCGCGCGCGCTTGGATCTATTCCGGGCGCCGGCGACATCGCGGCTATTTTGATCGACGCGGGAGAGGAAGCCGCGCAACAGGCGCAGCTTTTCGCTGGCGATCTCGACGATCCGTCGGCGATCGTCGCGGCGGCCAATCGTCTGACCGAGGAACGGCCTGGAAGGCTGGTGACGCTAAACGGCGTCAAACAGCGCCTTACCGATTTGATGCCGAGCCTCGACGAGCAATCCCGGAAGGCGCTTTGCATCCTGCTTTCCGAAATGGAAGCGTTCGGCCTTGGCGTCGCGCGCATTCATCTGCGCGTGAACGCGGCGCAAATCAGGTCCGCCTTGCGCGCCGACCTTGGATTGTCGCCGGGACGCGAGTTTCTAGATCGCACGGCGCTCGACGCGGCTGCGCAGAAAAGCGCTGCCGCCCGCGAGAAAGCGATCAATTTCGGCAGCATTCACCTCGAACAGATGACGGCGCGTCGTCAGCTAATGCTGTGCGCTCAGATATTGAAGCATGTCGACGCTGAGACGCCGTTGCGGTTTCTCATAGCGGAAGTCGAAGCGCCTGCGACAATCATGGGCGCGATCTATCTTGCCCGCCTTTACGGGGTTGACCACAAGCTCGACATTTCTCCGCTCTTTGAAACGCCCGATGCGATCGAACGCGGCGGACGCTTCATCGAGCGCCTGCTCGAAGAGGAAGAGTTCCTGTCCTATGTCAGGAAACGCGGGCGGCTTTGCATCCAGTGCGGGTTTTCCGACAGCGGCCGGTTCATGGGTCAGATTGCGGCCGATCTCGGCATTGAGCGGCTGCATATTCTCGTCTCGCGCGCCTTGGCGGCGAAGGGCGTGTCCGGCATTGAAGTCGTCATTTTCAATACGCACGGCGAATCGATGGGGCGGGGCGGTCATTCCGGCGACCTAGAAGCGCGGCTCGATCATCTGATGACGCCCTGGGCGAGCGCGCGCTTCGCGCGCGACAAGCTGCAGCTCAACGCCGAATGCAGTTTTCAGGGCGGCGATGGATTTCTCCATTTCCAGACATCGGCGCTATCCGACGCGACGATGAGGACGATCTTCAAGTGGTCGCAACGCGTTGCCGATGTGAGCCGCGACGATCGCTTCTATAGCGACATCAATTTTTCCTGGGACGTTTACCGCGCGATCAAGGGCTGGCAGGAAACGCTCTTCGCCGACCCGAATTACCGCGCTGCCCTGTCGGTGTTTGCGCCAAACATTCTCCCCTCGACCGGATCGCGCAAGACGCGCCGGCAAAGCGGAACGTCAAAGGACGATGCGGCGAAATCGCTGCGCGCGATACCGCATAACGCCGTATTGCAGCAGCTCGCCGCGCCGGCGAATGTTCTTGGCGGCATGGGCGGCGCAGCGGCGCGCGAGCCCGAACGATTTGCAAGTTTGGTGCGCGGTTCGCGGCGGATGCGCGGCGTTTTTTCATTGGCGGTTGCGGCGCGGAAACTGACGAGCCTTTCAATTCTTCGCGCTTATGCGAGCTTGTACGATCCGGGATTCTGGACAGTTCGCGCCGCCAGATCGCCTGACGGCACAAATCATACGGCGCCGCTGCGGGTCGCGAGCCGTCTGTCCGAGCGCTCGCTCGATGTCGGACTTGATCGGCTGGCGAACTTTCTTTCCGTTGACCGCCAGCAGTTCGACGCCGCCTGCCGTCAGATGGGTGAACCGGAATGCGCGGATGATGGTTTCAGCAAGGATCTCTACATTCTTCACGCCATTAGGATGGCGTTGATTGCTGACGGATTGTCATTGGTCGCATCGACGCCGCCTTTTTCTCCGCGCCATGAACTAACGCGGGATTCGCTTGTCGATCTGGCGCTGGATTTGCGTTTTGCGGAGGTCGCCTCGACCATCGAGGAGATTTTCCCGGAAACAGAGCAGGAACCGCCGGAATTCGCCGGGCTTTCAGAACGGGCCGATCCGGACGAGAGGCCGGGCGGCTATCCTCAGGTCAAACGGGAAATCGTGTCGCCGCTACGCACCCTTGATGCGAAGATCAAGGAAATTTCCGTCGGCATTTCGCACTTCTACGACGCGTTCGGCTGACGTAGTCGGATTGGCGTTCAAAGTCCGGCCGGCAACAGCCCGTCATACTCAAGCTCATAGGGCCCCGTCATGATGACATGGTCATCATCGCGCCATTCGATTGCGAGCGTGCCGCCGTCAAGTTCGACCGTCGCCTTGCGATCGGTGAGGCGTCGCCGGCTCGCCGCGACGACGGCGGCGCAGGCGGCGGTTCCGCAAGCCTTCGTTATGCCGACGCCGCGTTCCCACACTCTCAAGCGGATAAGGTGGCGGCCGCGAACTTCAGCGACCGACACGTTCGCCCGCTCCGGAAACATCGGGTGGTTTTCGATCATCGGTCCGAAACGGTCGAGCGCCTGGCGCTCGGCATCTTCCACGAAAAATATGCAGTGAGGATTGCCCATATTGACGGCCGATGGCCCCCACAGCACCGGTTTGTCGATGGGACCGAGTTTGATGTCTACAAATCGCGTGTCCTGCGTTTCTTCAGCGAGCGGGATTTGTTTCCAATTCAGTTTAGGCTTTCCCATATCGACCGCGACGCGATTGGCGCCGATGCGTTCGGCTGAAATTTCCCCCGACAAAGTTTCGAAGGCGACGCCGGGTTCACCGGATTCCTCCATCAGGATGGCGCCGACGCATCGGGCGGCGTTGCCGCAGGCGCCGACTTCCGCGCCGTCTGCGTTCCAGACACCCATGAAACTGCCGCCGCGGTCTTCGATGGTAATCACCTGATCGCAGCCGATGCCTGTCTTGCGGTCGGCGATCGCGCGCGCGGCGTCTTCCGTCATCCGCGCTTTTGCATCGCGCAGATCGATGACGATGAAATCATTGCCGAGACCGTTCATTTTTCGAAAAGGCAGGCCGGAAAGGCTCATTCTGCGGTTGTCCCTGGTCGCGCACGCTTCTGCTGCGCGCTTTCTTCATCCGCCGCAATCTGGCGAGCGGCGGGGTCGCATTCAAGACCGAAGGCGTCGAGGGCGGCGCTCCGCCGCGCCTTCGCTTCTCCGCTGAGGCCATGGTCGGTTTTCTCCCAAAAGGACGGGCGGTGCAGCAATTGCCAGAGCGCGATCCAGGCGGCGATCGACATCATGATCCAATAGACCGGCGTCAGCAGGGCCGCCGGGCTCAAGCGCGCCAGCCCGCGTCGGATCGGCGCATAAGCCGCGAGCACCATGCAGGAGAGATTTCCGGCGATGAGCGCGGCGGCGGTCGCGCTCTTCAGCTGTTGCGGAAAAGGGTCGAGCAGGGAAACGCCGAACTGCCATTCCACAAGGACCGCCGCCCACAGAAAGGGGATCAAAAGGGCTGCGAACGCCGTTCCCCCGACAAACAGGTCAACGGCGATGAATAACTGCCAGTCGTCGCGGGCGGTGCGGTTCCGGCAATGGACGAGCCATGTCTGCATGAAGCCTTTCATCCATCGCGAGCGTTGCCGCATCCAGTTGCCGGTCTTGCAATTGGCTTCCTCAAGCGTCGTCGAATCGATCACCGTCGTCCTGTAGCCGCGGCGGGCAAGTCGAAGACCGAGGTCAGCGTCTTCAGTGACGTTATGCGGGTCCCATCCGCCCACATCGACCAATATGTCGGTCCTGAATATGTTGGATGTGCCGCCGAGAGGGATCGGCGCTCCGAGCCGTTCAAGCGCAGGCAGGAAGTGATCGAACCAGAGGCAGTATTCGAGCGTGAAAAGCCGCGTCAGCCAATTCTCGTCCGGATTGTAATAGTTGAGCCGCGCCTGCACGCAGGCAAGGCAGTCGTCAGCGTCGGAAAAAATTTCAGCAGCAGTTCTAAGCTGATCGGGAGAGGGTTCGTCTTCCGCGTCGTAAATGACGATGAGGTCGCCGTGCGCGCAGGCGAGTCCGTAAATGCAGGCCTTCGGTTTCGTTTGAGGGTGCGACGGAGGAACGATGATCAGGTCGAACCGGCTGTCCAGATTCAATCGGTTCGCTTCCTTGATCGTTTCCCGGTCATGTTGTTCAAGAATGAGCTTCACGTCTAATCGATCCGCCGGATAATCAAGCCGGGAAATCGCCTGAACGAGTCCTGGAAGCGCATGCGCTTCCCTGAACAAGGGCGCGAGAATGGTGATGATGGGAAGATCGGCGTCATCAAGGGCTCTGCGCTCTTGGGGCTTGGGCTGAAAACACGCGATGACGGTGAGAAAAAGACGCACTGCTGCGACGCCAAAGAAGTAAGCCAGCACGAGAAGCATGGCGCTCGCCATGACGAGACGCGGCGACAGTGCAATGAGAGCGGCGATAACTAGGACGGCCGTTATCAGCGCCGACCGCACCGAGCTCGAAAGGAGGAGATTGCGCGCGCTTTCGCGGGGGCATTGTGCTGCGAATGCCTCCGTCGCCTCATATTTCAGCTCTTCAGCATGGCGATCGCGCAGGAGCGCGCCGAAAGTCCTGCGATCGACAGGCCGGTCAAGGGAACTCTCGCAGTCGCCGATTGTAAGAAACGCCATCTTGCCATCGCGGATCGCCCATGGCGCGCGGCCGTCGCGGAAATATTTTCGCAGGAGATCCACCCGCCGCGGAGGGTGATCAGCAATGCTCTCGTCTGAGGAAGCGCCCATCGCTTGCGTTCAAAAAGTCGACCAGACGCCGACGAATGCCGCCGTCCCGGACGTGATGTTGCGCGTCTTGAATTCCTTTCTTCCGCCGGCGACGAGCGCCCATTTTTCCGATGCGCGCCACACAACCGAGGCCTGGCCCTTGTAGAGATCGAAATCGGCGAATGACGGTTCTTCGTTTTTCAGGGAAACGATCGACTGGCCTTCGAGAAGGATCATCAGGCGCCGGTGCGGTTCAACGCCGACGAGGAGGTCGGTTCGCACCTGATCCGCGTCTCCGCCGAAGCGCCGACGATAGCCGACCTCCGCCGTTGCAAATATCTTGAACGGCTCGAGCAGGACGTCGCGGCCGTAGAGCGCGCGGAGCTCAACCTCCATGTTCGGCGTCGGGGCGCCCGATTGCGCGTCGAGCGAGAGCCTGCCGGAACGACCGCCGGTTATTTTCAATGCGGTCGCCGATCGTGACCCGCGCAGTATCTGACGCTGGATGTAAATCTCTGTTTCGTTGAAGCCGTCTTGCGTCAGGCTGCCGCCGATGAATTCACTGAAGCTGACGCCGTAGGAGACCCGTCCTCCCGTCATCCATTTCGGCGTCAGTCCGTATTCGACATAGGTGTCGGAATCGACGCGGGCGTAGCGGCTGATGTCGGTTTTCGACCAATAATAATTCGCGGTTGTCGCTGTGAAGAGGCGGCCGTCGTCCCGATTCCACGGACTTGCAGTCGCCGGCGACGCGAAAAGCATCGCAAGCGCGACGACGCAGCAGCCGATTTTCTCCCCCATCGGTCCCCGGAACGCATCAGTTGCAGGCAACTGTCGACACGTCCGGGTTGTCCGAAGGCGCGATCAGCAGCCTGCGGAGACTAACGGGAGCAATAGAGTCAGCCCAGCAATCTCAGGTTGCAATCGCTACGCCGCAGCGAGCTGCCGCACGACATAGGGAAGAATGCCGCCATGCTTATAGTAGTCGAGCTCATCGGCCGTATCGATGCGCACGAGAACGATGATGTCGCGTGTCGCACCGTCCGCCGACTTGATCGTCACTTTCGTTTCCGAGCGCGGCGACAGCGTCTCGACGCCGTGAACCGTCACTTCCTCATCGCCGGTCAGGCCGAGCGAATCCCAGCTGTCGCCTTCCTTGAACTGCAACGGCAGTACCCCCATGCCGATCAGGTTTGAGCGGTGAATGCGTTCAAAGCTCTGTGCGACGACGGCTTTGACGCCAAGAAGGATCGTTCCTTTAGCGGCCCAGTCGCGTGACGAGCCGGTGCCGTATTCCTTGCCGGCGAAAACGACGAGCGGCGTTCCCGTCGCTGCGTATTTCATCGCTGCGTCATAGATGGCGAGCTGTTCGCCGGACGGCGCGTATTTGGTGTAGCCGCCTTCGACGCCGTCGAGCATCTTGTTCTTGATGCGAATGTTGGCGAACGTTCCCCGCATCATCACTTCATGATTGCCGCGGCGCGAGCCGTAGGAATTGAATTCCGACACCGGCACCTGATGGTCTTTCAGATACTGGCCGGCGCGGCTTTTCTCTTTGATATTGCCGGCCGGCGAGATGTGGTCGGTCGTGATTGAATCGCCGAAGAGCGCGAGAATGCGCGCCTTTTCAATCGGCGCGACCGGCTTTGGCGTCATCGTCATGCCTTTGAAGTAAGGCGGGTTGGCGACATAGGTCGATGTCGGCCAGCGATAAGTCTGTCCGTCGCCGGCGTCGATGGCGCGCCATTTTTCATCGCCCTTGAAAACGTCCGCGTAGCGCGTGGCGAACATTCTCGCCGTCACGTTCTCGCGCACGACTTCGGCGATCTCCTTGTTGGTCGGCCAGATGTCTTTCAGATAGACGTCTTTTCCATCGCCGTCCGTGCCGATCGGATCGCTCGTCAGATTGATGTTCATCGATCCGGCGATGGCGTAGGCGACGACGAGCGGCGGCGAGGCGAGATAGTTCGCGCGCGCGTCGGGCGACACGCGGCCTTCAAAGTTGCGGTTGCCCGAGAGAACGGATGCGACCGCGAGATTGTTCTCATTGATCGCCGCACTGATCGCGTCGGGAAGGGGACCGGAATTGCCGATGCAGGTCGTGCAGCCATAGCCGACGAGGTTGAAGCCAAGAGCGTCGAGATCATCCTGAAGCCCGGCGGCTTTAAGGTAATCAGTGACGACCTGGCTGCCCGGCGCAAGCGAAGTTTTGACCCACGGCTTCACCTTGAGGCCGCGCTTCAACGCATTGCGCGCCAGAAGGCCCGCCGCCATCAGGACCGACGGGTTCGAGGTGTTGGTGCAGGAGGTGATCGCCGCGATGACGACGTCGCCATTGCCGACATCGTAGGATTCGCCCTTGATCGGCGCGCGGCGGTGAAGCTGCCCGGCCTGGCCGTATTCCTTTTCAAGCGCGTTCGCGAAGGAGGCGGGCGCGTCCTTGAGCAATACGCGATCCTGCGGCCGTTTCGGACCGGCGATCGACGGCTGGACGGAAGAGAGGTCGAGCTCGAGCGCATCGGTGAATTTCGGCTCGGGCGTGCCTGCGTCGCGCCACATGCCCTGTTCTTTCGCATAGGCTTCGACAAGCGCGACGCGGTCCGGATTGCGGCCGGTCGCCGTCAGATAGCGGATCGTTTCCGCCGTGATCGGGAAGAAGCCGCAGGTCGCGCCGTATTCCGGCGCCATGTTGGCGATTGTCGCTTGATCTTCGAGCGCGAGGTGATCGAGCCCCGGGCCGTAAAATTCGACGAATTTGCCGACGACGCCTTTCTTGCGCAGCATCTGGGTGACGGTCAGGACGAGGTCGGTCGCTGTCGTTCCTTCCGGCAATTTGCCGGAAAGCCTGAAGCCGATGACTTCGGGGATGAGCATCGACACCGGCTGGCCGAGCATGGCCGCTTCCGCTTCAATGCCGCCGACGCCCCAGCCGAGAACGGACAAGCCGTTGACCATCGTCGTGTGGCTGTCAGTGCCGACAAGCGTGTCGGGATAGGCGTAGGTTTCGCCCTTGTAATCTGCGGTCCAAACGGTCTGCGCTAGATTTTCCAGATTGACCTGGTGGCAGATGCCGGTGCCGGGCGGCACGACGCGGAAATTGTCGAATGCGCCCTGACCCCATTTCAAGAACTCGTAGCGCTCGCCATTGCGCTCATATTCGCGATCAACGTTTTTCTGGAAGGCGCCGGGCCCGCCGAAATAATCGACCATGACGGAGTGGTCGATGACGAGATCGACCGGCGCGAGCGGATTGATCTTTTCCGGATCCTGGCCGAGCGCTTTCATGGCGTCGCGCATCGCGGCAAGGTCGACAACGGCCGGCACGCCGGTGAAGTCCTGCATTAGCACCCTTGCCGGGCGATAGGCGATCTCGCGGTCCGACCGGCCGGCTTTCAGCCATTCGGCGAACGCCTTGATGTCGTCAGTTGAGACCGATCGGTCGTCCTCAAACCGCAGGAGGTTTTCCAGGAGAACCTTCAGGGAATAGGGCAGGCGCGAAATATCGCCGAGATGGGCTTCCGCCGCCTTGAGGCTGAATATCGAATAGGTCTTCCCGCCGACTGTGAGCGATTTCTTCGTTTTCAGGCTGTCACGTCCCGGGATCACTGATTGCCTCCGTTCACAAATTCCTCAAGAATCGGCGTCCTTATGACGTATAGGCCGCCGGGGCGCAATTCGCCGGGCTGCGGTCTTTTTGACGCCATGAAACCGTGCTGAAACGAGCCGGCATGGCGGCGCCCGGCGAAAGCCGGGCAAGCGCGCGCTAGGAGAGTGGGACTGATGATGAAGGGTTTCGTACAGGTCGTGACGGGCGGCGTTCTTGCGGCTTGCGTTTTCGCAGGGTCGGCGGCGGCTGAGCCTCAGGCGCTCGCGACCTATAAGGCTTGGAGCGTTTTCGTCCATGACACGGGCACGGACCGCATCTGCTTTGCGGCGGCCGAGGCGACCGACAAATCGCCGAAGACCGTCAATCACGGCGACATATTTTTCCTGATCGCGACTTGGAAGTCAGGCGCCGCGTCCAACCAGCCGAGTTTTCGCACCGGGTACAATCTCCAGTCTGCGCCCGCGCCGACGATCCGGATCGGCTCGGACAAATGGGACATGTACGCATCCGACAATGAAGCGTTCATCGAAAGCGGCTCGTCCGAGCAAGAGCTGATCACGGCGATGCGCAAAGGCGCCGACATGAAAATCTCGGCGATGTCCAACCGGGGAACGGCGACGAGCTATGTCGTCTCCCTGTCCGGCGTTTCTGCGGCGCTCGACCGCGTGCGCGACGCCTGCAAGTAGGCTTCTCCGAGACTATCGACGAGCCTCAGGCACGCGGCATGAGCGTTCGCCGGCTTGCGAGCTGTCGGCGGACATATTGTCTCGCAGGCAAATCAGTATACCGTCCGTTCCCTGACGACAGACACGCGCGGCGGGAGAGCGCGCTTTCGGAGGGATCCAATGGGCATTATCAAGGAATTTCAGGAATTCGCCGTCAAGGGTAACGTCCTTGACATGGCCGTCGGCATTATTATCGGCGGGGCGTTCGGCACGATCGTCAAATCGCTTGTCGATGACGTCATCATGCCGCCGATCGGGCTACTGCTCGGCGGCGTCGATTTCTCCGCGTTCAAGATGACTTTGAAGGCGGCGGAAGGTGACACGGCTGCGGTCACGATCAATTACGGCCTATTCATCAACAACGTGATTTCGTTCCTGGTTGTCGCCTGGGCGGTCTTCATGCTTGTGAAGGCGATGAACAACTTCAAGAAAAAGCAAGAAGCCGCGCCGCCGCCGGCGCCGCCGGCAGATGTCGTCCTGCTGACAGAAATCCGGGACCTGCTGGCGAAGCGCTAGCCTCCGGACAAAAGCCGTTTCGAATGGGCCCGGCGTCGTGCGCCGGGCTCTTTTTGTAGGTTTGCCCGGCAGCCGTGCGTGCCCTGGAGAGCCGGATATGTTGATCGGCGGCCCCGCTGCCTATATCCACCCGCCCGAACGCCCCCCTCGTAAAGATCATGATCCCGCAGAAAAACATCCGGAACTTTTCGATCGTCGCCCATATCGACCATGGGAAGTCGACGCTCGCCGACCGTCTCATCCAGAAGACGGGCGGGCTCACCGACCGCGAAATGAAGGAGCAGGTGCTCGATTCGATGGACCTTGAGCGCGAGCGCGGGATCACCATCAAGGCGCAGACCGTCCGTCTCGAATACAAGGCGAAAGACGGCGAGACCTACCTTCTCAACCTGATCGACACGCCGGGCCATGTCGACTTCACCTATGAAGTCTCGCGCTCTTTGTCTGCTTGCGAAGGCGCGCTTCTAGTCGTCGACGCCTCGCAAGGCGTCGAGGCGCAAACCCTCGCCAACGTCTATCAGGCGATCGACGTCAATCTCGAAATCGTTCCGGTGCTCAACAAGATCGACCTGCCTGCGGCCGAGCCCGACCGCGTGCGCGCGCAGATCGAGGACGTGATCGGGATTGATGCGTCAAACGCGCTTGAGATTTCGGCCAAGACGGGCGTCGGCGTTGAAGATGTTCTTGAAGCGATCGTCACCCGCCTGCCCGCGCCGAAAGGCGATGAGAAGGCGCCGTTGAAAGCGCTGCTCGTCGATTCCTGGTACGACAGCTATCTCGGCGTCGTCGTTCTCGTGCGCATCGTCGACGGCGTGCTCAAAAAAGGAATGCGCGTTCGCCTGATGGGAACCGGCGCGACCTACACGATCGAGCAGACGGGCGTGCAAACGCCGAAGAAAGTGCCTGTCGCCTCGCTTGGGCCGGGCGAGATCGGATACATCACCGCCTCGATCAAAGAGGTCGCGGATACGCGCGTCGGCGACACGATCACTGAAGATCGCAATCCGACGGCGAAGGCGCTGCCAGGCTTCAAGCCCGCGCAACCGGTCGTCTTTTGCGGCATCTTTCCCGTCGATGCCGCAGATTTCGAGGATTTGCGGGAGGCGATGGCGAAACTTCGTCTCAATGACGCGAGTTTCGAGTTTGAAATGGAGACCTCCGCCGCGCTCGGCTTCGGTTTCCGCTGCGGGTTTCTCGGGCTCCTGCATCTGGAGATCATTCGCGAACGCCTTGAGCGCGAGTTCAATATCGATCTCATCACGACGGCGCCGAGCGTCAATTACGAAATTTTTCTGACCGACGGGTCGAAGAAGGAACTGCACAACCCGGCCGACCTGCCGGATGTCGTCCGTATCGACCATATGGAAGAGCCCTGGATTCGAGCGACCATCATGTCGCCTGACGAATATCTCGGCGGCATCCTGAAACTTTGCGAAGAGCGGCGCGGCATCCAGCAGGAGCTGACATATGCCGGCTCGCGCGCCATGGTCGTCTACGAACTGCCGCTTAACGAGGCCGTGTTCGATTTCTCTGACCGGCTGAAATCGATCTCAAAAGGATACGCTTCGTTCGATTACCAGATTCTCGATCACCGGCTTGGCGCTCTGGTGAAGATGCAGATCCTCGTCAATGACGAACCCGTCGATGCGCTGTCCGTCATCGTTCACCGCGAAAAGGCGGAAATGCGCGGTCGCTCCATGTGCGAGAAACTGAAAGACCTGATCCCGCGCCACCAGTTCAAGATCCCGATCCAGGCGGCGATCGGCGGGCGGGTCATTGCGCGCGAAACGATCTCGGCGCTGAGAAAGGACGTCACCGCCAAATGCTATGGCGGCGACGCGACGCGCAAGCGCAAGCTGCTTGAAAAGCAGAAGGAAGGGAAAAAGAAGATGCGCCAGTTCGGCCGCGTCGACATTCCCCAGGAAGCCTTTATCAAGGCGCTGAAGATCGACAGCTAGCGCGCCGGGCCGACGATCCGCTTCACAAGCGAGCAGAAACGCGCTGCGTCAATTGAGCGCGGCGAGGAAGCGGTCTCCCTCTGCGCCGGCGGCGTTGAGGCTTTGCGCAGCCTCGCGCGCGGCCGTGACGGTTGACGCGCGGGACGATGCCCGCGCGGCGACCGCAGCGCCGCTCGTCGGCGCCTTGCGCAGGGCGACCACTTCCGCGTCGTAAAGGCTCAATGCCGGCGAAAGGCGCAGGCTCGCCGCATCCGTCGCGGTAAGGAAGGCGCGATAGGCGACGCCGGACGCAGCGAGACGGTCGGCCGATGCGCGATAGGCGGCGTCATCGGGTTTCATCAGCGACAATTCGCGTTCCTTGTCGGCGAAATAGCGCTCGCTCGCCGCCTTCATGCTGTCCGCAGCAAGGCGCATGTCCTGCGCGGCGAGGGCGGCGCTTTGTCCTTCGCTGCGCGCCAGATCGAGCCGCCGGGCGAGGGCGGCGCCGTCAAGCCCGTCTACAGCGGCGAGCGCATCGGCCGCCTTGATCATGCTTGTTTCAGCATCGCGCAGCTCGGCGCGCAGCGTGCCCGCGCGTTCTTTGAGAACATCGACGGAATCAACGCCGCGGCGGTCGAGCGAATCATAGACCGCGGAAGCGCAACCGGTCATCAGCAACGCGACGGCGATCATCAGCATACGCATGGAAGGACTCCCTGATCAGGCATATTGAGCGAAATTGAGCGCGAGGCCGGGACGAGGCCAGCGGACTTTCGCAAGTCTTCCGGTTCCAGACAAGGTCACATAGGCGTCACGCCTGTCTTTGCCGCCGAAACAGATATTGGTCGGGAAATGGTCGGGGAACGCCATATGCGACGTCTCGCCGTCGGGCGTGATCGTCGTTATTCCCCCATTGAGAAGCGTCGCGACGCAAACGGCGCCGCCTTCCTCAACGGCAAGCGAATCGAGAAACTGATAACCCGGAAGCGTCGCGACCGGCCGGCCGGGGATCGGGATATCCGAAGGCGCGATTGTTCCGGGCGAGTCAAGATCGAACGCGAGAAGTCGGCCGGAAAAAGTGTCGGCGACGTAGACGACACATTCATCCGGCGATAGGCCGACGCCGTTGGCGGAGAATATCGGAAACGCCGCCTCAATTATCTTCGATCCGTCGGGGCGTGCGTAAAAGAGCCCGCCGATATCGCGCGTGCGTCCATGGCCTTTGCCGTGATCAGTGAACCAGAAGCCGCCCGTCCGGTCGAAGACGATGTCGTTGGGGCCGGAGAGGCGACAGCCGTTCGTTTCTTCGTAAAGCGTTTCAACGACGCCGGTTTTCAGATCGACCGCCTGAATGGATCCGCCGCGATAATCAGTCGGCGCATCGCCGGAGATCGTCTGCCCCATGACTTCCCGCCACTCAAAGCCGCCATTGTTGCAGACATAAATCCGTCCATCAGGGCCGAGCGCGGCGCCGTTCGGCCCGCCCGCCATCGCCGCGATCGTTTCCTTTCGGCCGTCGGCGAAAACGCGCGTCAGCCGCTGTCCCTTGATCTCGACGAGGATGATGGAGCCGTCCGGCATGAAGACGGGCCCCTCAGGGAATTCGAGCCCTTCGGCGATGATCTCGATCTCCATATCGGTCCTTCTTTGCGGCATTGCCGCAATCCGCGATGCAACCTACATTAGCGCTCCCTGCGCGACCGGCAATCGCCCTGCGCCGCATCTGCTGAGGAGACCATATGTCAGGCATCCTGATATTTTTGATCGTAGTTGTTCTCATTGGCCTATTCGTCATCGGCATCTACAACCGGATCGTCGGCCTCAATCAGCGCGGGGACCAGGCGTTCGCTGATATCGACGTCCAGTTGAGGCAGCGTCACGACCTCATCCCGAACCTCGTCGAGACGGTCAAAGGCTATGCGACGCATGAAAAGACGACGCTCGACGCTGTCATTCAGGCGCGCAACGCCGCTTCGGCCGCCCATGGCCCGGCCGCGCAGGCGCAGGCCGAAGGCATGTTGAACGCCGCGCTTGGCAAGCTGTTCGCTCTCGCGGAGGCTTATCCAGAGCTGAAAGCGAACACAAATTTTCTTGAATTGCAGCGTGAGCTTTCCGACGTCGAAAACAAGATCGCTGCGGCGCGCCGCTTCTTCAACAACGCGATCCAGGAATACAACACGGCGATTCAGCAAATCCCCGGAAATTTCGTCGCGCCGATGGGCGGCTTCAAGCAACGGGAGTTCTTCGAACTGCCGGCGGAAAGCCGCGCGGCGGTGGAAGCGGCGCCGAGTGTGAAGTTCTGACGTGTGAAACGCGTCGGGCTCATCGGCGGCGTCTCTCCGGAATCGACCGAAATCTATGTGCGGCGCTTTAATTTCGCCGCGCGCAGGCGGATGGGCGGCGAGCATTCCGCGACCTTCATCGTCTGGCATCTCGACTACGGCGTGATGATCGAGCTCTATCGCAAGCGCGACTGGGCGCGCTTTATCGATGAGGTTGTCACGGCCGGCGAGGGGCTGAAGCGCGCCGGCGCCGCCGCTCTGATGATCGGATCGAACACGACGCATGTCGCCGCAGAAGCGGTCGCAGAGGCGACGGGCCTGCCGGTCATTCATCTGCTTGACGCTCTCGCCCGCGCGATGCGGGCGGCGAACGTTAAACGGCCATTACTGCTCGGCACCGCGTTTACGATGTCCGGTGAATTTTATCGGCCCGCGCTGGCGGCGCGCTATGACGGCGGGCCGATCATTCCGACCGTCGCCGAGCAGAGCGTAATCGAACGCATCATCCTCGATGAGTTGTGCCACGGCGCTGTCCGGGAAGACTCGCGGCGCGCCATGTTGGATATCGTCGCGGCGCATCCCGACGCGGACGGCGTCATTCTCGGCTGCACGGAACTTTGTCTGATCCTGTCGCAGGAACATTCCGCCCTGCCGGTCTTCGATACGACCGCGTTGCATGCGGATGCGGGGATGGCATTCGCCTTTGGTGAGGAGCCCTGACGCATGGGCGCTTACGGTCTCCAAACGCATATCTGGAACAATAATTTCAAGTCGATCCTGCTGCTGGCCGGATTTCCCGTCTTGCTGCTTCTCCTGATGTATGGGCTCAATGTCGGATATGTCGCCATCGCCTATGACTTCTCCGATGTCAACGAGGGCTTACGGCTCGCGTTCGAGAATATGACCCGCACATGGCCGTTCGCGTTCCTCGGCGCGGGCGTATGGTTTGCGGTCGCATGGATGGCACATCAGGCGCTTATCAACCTGTCGACGGGCGCAAAGCCAGTTACGCGCCAGGAAGCGCCTGATCTTTACAACATGCTCGAAAATCTCTGCATTTCACGCGGGATCACGATGCCGAAGCTGCAGATTATCGACTCGGCGGCGCTGAACGCCTTCGCCAGCGGCGTTTCAGAAAAGAATTATGCGATCACGCTGACGCGCGGCATCGTCGAGGCGCTTGACGACCGCGAGCTTGAAGCGGTGATGGCGCATGAGCTGACGCATATTCGAAACCGCGATGTTCGGCTCCTCATCATCGCGGTGATCTTCGTCGGCATTTTTTCGTTTTTCGGCGAGATGGTGTTTCGCAACACCTTTCGCACGGGCGTGCGCATCGGCGGTCATACGCAAAGCCGGAAGGGCGACAGCCGCGGCGGCGGGGTTCTCATTCTCATCGCGATAGCGTTGATCGCGCTCGCTTACATTCTCGCTATGGTGATCCGGTTTTCGCTGTCGCAGAAGCGCGAATATCTCGCCGACGCCGGCGCCGTCGATCTCACCAAAAACCCTGACGGAATGATTTCGGCGCTGCGGAAGATCTCGGGGCGTTCGGCGATCGATGCGCCGGGCGAGGTGCGCCAGATGATGCTCGACAACACGGCCGAATTCGCCGGCCTCTTCGCAACCCACCCGTCTATCGAGAAACGTATTGCGGCGCTGGAGGCTTACGCCGGCGGTCAATCATAGAGCTGCGCCGGCAGCCATGTCGCCATGCCGGGTTCTAGCGCCAGAATGACTAACGCCAGAATCTGGATGGCTATGAATGGAACGACGCCCCGATAGATATCGATCGTCCGAACCTGCGGCGGCGCGACGCCGCGCAAATAGAAGAGTGCAAAGCCGAATGGCGGCGTCAGGAAGGACGTCTGCAGATTGACGGCGATCATCACGCCGAGCCAGACCGGATCGACGCCCATTTTCAGGAGCGCCGGCGCGACAAGCGGCACGACGACAAACGTTATCTCGATGAAGTCGAGGAAAAATCCGAGCACGAACATGATCGCCATGACGCCGATAATCGCGCCGACTGCGCCGCCCGGCAGAGCGGCGAGCGCGCCGTGAACGGTTTCCTCGCCGCCGAGGCCGCGAAAGACGAGCGAGAACATCGCCGCGCCGATCAGGATCGTGAAAACCATCGTCGTGATGCGCGCGGTCTGGTCGGCGATCGGCTTGAGCGATCGTTCGCGTGAAAGCGCGGCGCCGCTGGCGATGACACCCCAGGGAATGAGAAGGCAAAGCGCGGCGGCGAGGAATATGCCGGCGCGTTCGACGGCGCTCGCGGCTTCGCGCCCGAGACGAAGATCGACGAATGCGGTGAGGAGGAGGATGCCGACGACCGCCGCCGCCGCCGCGTAAACGGCGCGGCGTCCAAGGACGCCCTCTTTCGGGGCGAGGCGCGATCCCGCAATCAGCAGCGCGCCGACGGCGCCGACGCTCGCCGCTTCGGTCGGTGTTGCGACGCCCGCCAGGATTGAGCCGAGGACGGCGATGATGAGCATGAGAGGCGCGGGCAGTGTTTTCATCGCGGCGCGCCAGATAGCGGCGCGATCGCCAAGTTCGGCGGCCGGGATCGCCGGCGCCTTTGCGCCGGCGAAGATCGCCACAAAGACCTGATAGGCGAGATAGAGGCCGACCAGCATCAGCCCCGGAATGAGCGCGCCGGCGAAAAGATCGCCGACGCCGACCGTCTTCGGTGCGAATACGCCCATTTCAAGCTGCGCTTTTTGATAGGCGTTCGAAATGACGTCGCCAAGCAGGATGAGCACGATCGAGGGCGGGATGATTTGTCCGAGCGTTCCCGCCGCAGCGATGGAGCCCGACGCGAAGGCCGGATCGTATCCGCGTTTCAGCATCGTCGGCAGGCTGAGCAATCCCATGGTGACGACGGTAGCGCCGACAATGCCGGTCGAGGCGGCGAGAAGCGCGCCGACAATGGTGACGGACAAGCCGAGACCGCCGCGCAGCGATCCGAAAAGTTTCGCCATTTCATCGAGCAGTTCCTCGGCGATCTTCGCTTTTTCTAGGATGACGCCCATCAGGATGAACATCGGCACGGCGATCAGCGTCGTGTTGGT
This sequence comes from Parvularculaceae bacterium, assembly GCA_020446725.1. GTDB lineage: Bacteria > Pseudomonadota > Alphaproteobacteria > Caulobacterales > Parvularculaceae > Amphiplicatus. The sequence continues at coordinate 32,882 of JAGRED010000250.1, forward strand.
GACGGCGCCGTAAATCCTCTGCGGCAACGGGCGGATGTAGCCGATGTCGAAAACGCCGAAAGAAAGGCCGAGAAATGCGAAGAGGAGAGCGGTTCCTGCAAGGCTGAAGGCGACGGGATAGCCGGCCAGGATGAGAATGCAGAGCGTAGCGATCATCGCGACGTCGAGCCATGGCGTCACGCCGCAAAGGCAAAAGCCGTGAGCGATCGCGTCCACCGCCTAGTCGCTCCTTGTCTTCAGCGTTTCCGCCGCGCGCGTCGCGATGACGAAGCCTGCGAGCGCAAGAAGCGTCAGATAAATCGCAATCAGCGATTTCAGCAGATAGACTCCTTCAATGCCGGACTGCTCCATCGAACCTTCGCGCACCGCCCAGGCGTTCGCGATATAGGGTCCGGCAGCCCACAGGGAGACAAGGCAGAACGGAAACAGGAGGAGATAAGTTCCGGCGAGATCGACAAGCGCCTTAAAGCGCGGCCGGGCTTCGCGATAGATGATATCGACGCGCACATGATCGTCGGTGAGGAGCGCGTATCCGCCTGCGAGCAGGAAGACCGCGCCGTGCATATAGGTGACGCTCTCCTGCATCGCGATATAATTAAGGCCGAAAACGTAGCGCAGGATGACGATGGCGAATTGAACCGCGGCCATCGCGAAAACGAGATAGAGCGCAAGGCGCCCCGTCGCCGTGACAAGTTTTCCCATCGGCGCCGCCAGCGCCGCCGAGAGCCGGTCGGCGCCTTTCGCACCCGCAAGCGCCGCCGCGCCAATCGCGCCGATCGCCATCGCCGCGATCATGCCGGCGGAGAGGCGAGGCGGGTCGATTTCGACGGCGGCGCGCGCGAAAAGCAAAGCGCCGGCGATGATTGTCGCGACCAGCGCAAGCTGCAACGCGCCGCTTGCCGATTTGCGGCGCGCGAGCGAGGCGAGCGGCAGCATCATCAGCGGGAACAGCGCCCCCGCAGCCAGCCAGTTCAGCATGTCGCCTATGAGCGCCATCATCGTCAGAACGAAAACACGGTTCGCCGGGCCTCGATGAACGCCTCATCCGAAATCTCGGTCCAGCGCTGCATGTTCAGCAGCGCCGCCTTGTAGCTTTCGAATACCCGCCGGGTGATGTCATCGCGCGCCGCCGCTTCTTCGAGCACGACTTTCGACTCCCGCGCGAGCGCAGCCAGGACGTCGTCCGGCATCTTGCGAACCTCGACGCCGTGTTCCTTGACGAGCTGTTCGAGCGCGACGCCGTTGTAATAGGTGAATTCGGCGAGACACAGATGGTTGGCGCGGTGGCACGCCGCCTCGATGATCGCTTTCTCGGCGGGCGTGAAGGAATTCCAGACGTCGAGATTGACGCCGACGGCGCATTGCGCGCCGGGCTCGTGAAATCCCGGCCAGTAATAATATTTCGCCTCGCGATAAAAACCGAAGGCGAGATCGTTCCATGGGCCGACCCACTCGGCGGCGTCGATCGCGCCTGATTGAAGCGCTGCGTAAATTTCGCCGCCCGCGAGCGCGACAGCCGATGCGCCGATGCGGCGCATCACTTCGCCGCCGACGCCCGGCATGCGAATTTTGAGACCTTTGAGATCTTCAAGCGAATTGATCGGTCGCTTGAACCATCCGGCGAGCTGGTGCCCGGTATTCGCCGCCGCAAACGGCTTGATGTTGAAACGCGCGGCGAGTTCATCCCAAAGCGCCTGACCGCCGCCGAATTCCGTCCAGCCCATGATCTCTGACGCGGTCATGCCGAAAGGAACGGCCGTGAAGAACGGATAGGCCTGGCTTTTGCCCGCCCAGTAATATTCCGCGCCGTGATAAAGGTCCGCCGATCCGTTTGAAACAGCGTCAAAACTGTCGAAGGCGCCGACCAGTTCGCCGGCGGCGTAAACATGGATCTTGATCGCGCCGCCGGTCATTCGCGTCACATAGTCGGCGACGCGCGTAGCCGCCGTGCCGAGGCCCGGAAAATCCTTCGGCCATGTCGTCACCATGCGCAGCTCGCGTTCGCGAAACCCGCCGCCCGCCGCGACGGGAAGTCCGTCGGGAACGCCGCAATCGCAGCCGGCCGCAAGACCCGCGGTTCCCGCCGCCAAAAGGTTCCTACGATTGATCAGTCCCATGCATCCGCCTGGCCGCCGCCCGCCGCTTCGAAAGAGCCGGGAAGAATGGCCTGACCCGGCCGTAAAGAAAAGGGTGCGCGCCGGATCGCTCGGCTGTGCGCGGCGACGATTGATACGTTACCCGACGCCCTTTTGCGCGGGTTCGCGCGCGGCGGCGATCTTTATACGGAAGAAAGCTGCAAGTGAAGCGTCGAATGCGCCGTTCGATCAGGCCATGCGCGTCCAGCCGCCGGCGGTAAGCCTTTCGAGCGGCTTATAGGCGGCTTTGTACCCCATCTTCGGCGATCCTTCGACCCAATAGCCGAGATAGACGTAGGAAAGGCCGAATTCGCGCGCGAGCGCCACATGATCGAGGATCATATAGGCGCCGAGACTCCGCGCTTCTTCATCCGGCTCGAAGAAGGAATAGACCATCGACAGGCCGTCTTTCAGCCGGTCGGTCAGCGCTGCGGCGAGCAGCGTTTCAGAGCCGTCTTCATTCCGTTTCCAGTATTCCGCGATGAACGTGTCGACCGATGTTTCCTCGACCATTGAGGAATAGTCGAGCACGGTCATCTCAGCCATGCCGCCGTCATGATGGCGCGCGTCGAGATAGGCGCGCAGCACCGAAAACTGCGCGGAGCTGGCTTTGGGCGCTTTCAGGCGGCGGACGAGATCGGCGTTGCGTTTGATCGTTCGGCGGCGCGAGCGCGTCAGGTCGAATTCATCGGCGACGATCCGCACCGGCGTGCACGCGCGGCAGCCGTCGCAGGCGGGCATATAGATGATGTTCTGCGAGCGGCGGAAGCCGCGCTTCGTCAGAATGGAATTGAGCGTCGGCGCGGCGGTCCCGCCCAGATAGGAGAAAACCTTCCGTTCGAGCCGGCCTTTGAGATACGGGCAGGGCGAGGGGGCGGTGATATAGAACTCGCCGCCATCAAGGCCCAAACGGCGGGAGATTTCTTCGTTGCGCATCAGCCCATCCTACTAAGAGAATCTTAGCGGTCGATTTACGGACCGGCAACGGTTCGCGCAAAGGCGTTCGGCCGGTGTGCCAAATTTGACTCACCTGTCCGGGGGTCAAAGCCGGCCGATCGCCGTGAAAAAGATCGGCGCCGCGATCGAATAAGCGATCCAGATCAGCACGATCAGCGGAACGCCGACCCTGACGAAGTCGCTGAATTTGTAGTGTCCGGGGGTCATGACGAGAAGGTTTGTCTGATAGGCGATCGGCGTCGCAAAGGAGCAGTTTGCGGCGTAGATGACGGTAAGGACGAGGACATGCGGGTCGATCCCCGCCCTCTGGGCGGCGTTGACGGCGATCGGCGTGAAGAGGACGACTGTCGCATTGTTGGAAAGCACATTCGTAATTGCTGCGCACAACAAGAAGAACGCCGAAATCAGGATGGCGGGTCCGAACGGCGCGGCGATGCTCGCGAACAAGTCGCCGATAAGGCGTGCGCCGCCGGTCTCCTGCAATGCCGCCCCCATGGCGAGCGAAGCGCCGATGAGGAGGTAAATCCGGCGATCGATCGTGCGAGCGGCCTGGCGAATGTTCAAACAGCCAAGCCCGACAATGCTTGCGGCGCCCGCCGTCGCAGCAACGGCGATCGGCAGAAGGCCAGTGGCGGTCGCCGCAACGACAAGCACGAAGACGAGGGCGGATATCCGCGCATTTCTGGCGTCCGGCAATCCTTCCATCGACCGTTCCATCAGAACGATATCGCGATCGGCGCGAAGCGCGCGAAGGTCGTTTATGTCTCCGAGGATGAGAAGCACGTCGCCCGGCTCAAGCCGGATGCGGTGCAATTGCGTTCTCAGCATGCGGCTTCGCCGTTCGACGCCGAGGATGACGCAATTTGTCTGGTAGTGAAAACCGATCTGGCCGATGGTCTGGCCGATCATGCGAGAGCCGGGTGCGATGATCGCTTCAACGATATTGAGCTGCGCGCGTTGGCTGGACGCCTCATCGTCGCCGAGACTTGTTTCCGCGATGATCCCTTCAAGAACTTCCGGCCGTGTTTTCAGAAGGTTCGTAAGCGCGGCGCGCGTTGCGGCGATAATCACGACGTCGCCAAGTTTGAAGCGGAAATCTTCAAACGGCGGCAGGATGGCGTCCTCGCGGCGCTGAACCATCCTGACGGTGACGTCCGGCAGATCGGGGAAAAGGCCGGCGACCGGGCCGACGCCGATCAGAGGATTGCCGCGGCCTATTTCGATCTGCGCAATGAATTGTTTTCCTTCGCGGTCGGCTGCCTGGTCGCCGCCCGGCGTCGTTCGCTGGGGCAGCACGCGCCGCCCGTATGTTGCGAGAAAAAGGACGCCGATCGCCGCCAGGAAAAGCCCCATTGGCGATAGTTCGAAAAAGCCGATATCGCCGCCGGGAACGGTCGACCGGTATGACTGGGCTGCCAGAAGGTTCGTCGACGACCCGATAATGGTCGTCATGCCGCCGAAGATTGAAAGAAAGGACAGCGGGATCATCACGCGCGAGGCTGCAATTTTCGCCTGCGCCGCCATCGCGGCGACGATCGGAATGAACATGACGACAACGGGCGTGTTGTTGAGGAACGCGCTGACGATCATGACGATCAGGAACACCGCGGCTGTGGTCAGGCGCGGCCGCTTTTCCTGAAAGACGAGAAGTTGCTTCGTCGGATATTCAAACGCGCCCGACTGAAACATCGCCTGTCCGATGACCAAGAGGCCCATGATTGCAAAAAGGGCGGGACTGGCGAAGCCGCGCAGCAACACCTCCGGCGTCAGAAGTTCGCCTGTCGTCGCGCCCGTAAGCGGCGCGAAGGCGAACAGGCAGAGCAGGGCCGTCAGCGAGCCGAGCGAGACCATTTCAAGCGAGAACCGGTCAAGGCTGAACGCAACGACCGTAGCGAGGATGATCGCGAGGGCGGCCCACATCTGCCAGGGATGCGCCGTCAGCAAGGCGAGCGCGCCGTCGACGATGGTCATCAGGGTCCGGTCCTCGAATGAAGTCTCATGCTTTTTATTTGACGTGATTGGTGCTAACCGCACAAGCCGACTGAAAGAGTGATGTTGTATCAGGGGAACCGATCAAGGCGCGCCTTACTTGGGCGCCGGCCCTGAAAATTGAGGCTAAAGGCGCCGTGACTGATCCCTTCCGCCCTCTGAAAGACGCTTTCGGCCGGTTTGCGACCGGCGTATGCGTCGCCGCATGCGTCAATCAGCGCGGCGAAGCGACCGCGATCACGATCAATTCGTTCACGTCCGTATCCCTTGAGCCGCCGCTTGTTCTGTGGTGCATCGAAAATCGGGCTTCGGCCTTCGATGACTTTTCGCGCGCCCATTCCTATTCGGTGAGCATTCTCAAGCAGGATCAGCAGCACGTCGCCGAGCGTTTCGCGCGGCATAATCCGCCGCCGCTCGCGCGCAATGATTTTGATGTCTGGAAGACAGGCGCGCCCATCATCAAGGGACGGCTCGCCGGCTTTGACTGCGAGATTGTTGACCGGCATCAATCGGGGGATCACGTCATTCTGGTCGCCAGGGTGGTTCAGTTCGATTCATATCCCGGGGCGCCGCTGCTGTATTTCGCGAGCGGTTATGCAAATGGGCCGCATACGGATTAAGCGGCGAGGAGTTGACGCGTGAAAGTCGCCTTTCTCGGTCTTGGCGTCATGGGATTTCCGATGGCGGGGCATCTCGCCGCCAAAGGGCATGAGGTCGTCGTTTACAACCGGACGCCGGCGAAAGCCGCCCGCTGGACGGCGGCCCATAAAGGTGTCGCCGCCGGCGATCCCGCCGAGGCCGCGAAGGGCGCGGAAATCGTTTTCGCCTGTCTTGGCGATGATCCGGATGTCGAGGCGGTGCTCGACGCCGCGGCGCCGGCGATCGGGGACGGGACGATCGTTGTCGATCATACGACGGCGAGCCCGGCGCTCGCCCGGCGGCTCGCCGGGCGCTTTCGCGAGGCGGGGGCGGGATTTCTCGATGCGCCGGTCTCGGGCGGACAGGCGGGCGCGGAAAACGGCAAGCTTTCCGTCATGTGCGGCGGAGAAGCGGCGGATTTCGAACGGGCGCGCCCGGCGATGGAGGCTTATGCCGCCCGCATCGTCCATGTCGGCCCGTCCGGCCACGGCCAGCTTTGCAAGGCGGTCAATCAGATCTGCATCGCCGGGCTCGTTCAGGCCCTCTCCGAGGGGGTGCATTTCGCCAAGGAAGCGGGCCTAGATCTCGATCGGGTCTATGAGGCGATCTCAGGGGGCGCCGCCCAGTCCTGGCAGATGAGCAATCGCATGCAGACGATGGCCCAGGGCGATTTCGATTTCGGCTTCGCCGTCAATTGGATGCGGAAGGATTTGCGGATTGCGCTCGAAGAAGCGCGGTCGAGCGGGGCGCGGCTCCCGGTAACCGCTCTGGTTGACCAATTCTATGCCGATATCCAGGCGATGGGCGGCGGCCGGCTCGACACGTCGAGCCTTATCAAACGCCTTTGATCGTCGCATCCCCTTCGCGGCATCGGGACGATTGTTAAAATATTCTCAGAATTGGCCTTCGCGCGCCTCGACTCTTCGTGATTCGAATTGTAATTATATAACCTCCAGTCGGAGTGGGTGGTCCGACGGGGTATCTGACAAACGTTTGTTTGCGGAAGGGCGCGTAAACCGATGCTATCGATCGCTGCGACGGTCGGCATTGTGAGCTTGGGGCTCCTGCTGATCGCGGTTATCGGATTGCTTCGCCAGTTGGGGGCGGGCGAAGCGGCCAAAGGTCTCCTCTTTCTTACCGGCGCAATCTTTCTCGTGGTCATTGCGTCGACCTATGTCCCGGTGTTGATCAGCGGGTTCTAAGGGGCAAGGCTGCACAATCTTTCCGGAACCGGCGTCAGCGATGGCGCCGGTTCCGTCGCTTTGCTGCATACGGCGATTGCTGCGGACCGTCCTGCATCGCAAAATCGGCTTTCATGAGATGATGGAGGCTTGATGTCCGCGCTGCAAACGGCGACCCCGAACTGGAAAACCGACGATCTCGTTCTTTTCGAAGATGAGGTCTACAAATTTTTCCGCCGCGAGCTTCACCCGCATGTCGAGACCTGGCGGGACCAGGGCAAGGTCGATCGCTGGGCCTGGGAAAAGGCAGGCGAGGCGGGATTGCTCTGCATGTCGATGCCGGAGGAATACGGCGGCGCCGGCGGCACTTTCGCGCATGAACAGATCTTCTGCGAACAGCAGGTGCGCGCAGGCGTCGAAGGGTTCGGCGCGGGGCTCCATAACTGCATCGTCGCGCCTTACATCCTTCACTACGGAACGGAAGAACAGAAAAAGCGCTTGCTGCCGCGCATGGCGAAAGGCGAGCTGATCGGTGCCATCGCGATGACGGAGCCGGGGACGGGGTCCGACCTTCAGGCGGTAAAAACGACGGCGGTCAGGCAAGGCAACCAATACGTCGTCAACGGGTCGAAGACATTCATCACCAACGGCCAGACGGCCAACCTCGTCATCGTCGTCGCCAAGACTGATCCGTCGGAAGGCGCCAAGGGCGTGTCGCTGATGGTCGTCGAAACGGACGAGGTCGACGGGTTTCGTCGCGGGCGCAACCTGAAGAAACTCGGCAACAAGGCGCAGGACACGTCCGAACTTTTTTTTGACGACGTGAAAATCCCGACCGAGAACCTGCTCGGAACGCAGGAAGGGATGGGCTTCTTCCAGTTGATGCAGCAATTGCCGCAGGAGCGCCAGCAGATCGCGGTCATCGCAATCGCCGCAATTGAGCGCGCGCTCGAACTCACCATCAGCTACACGAAAGAGCGTCAGGCCTTCGGTCGGCCGGTGTTCAATTTCCAGAACACGCAGTTCAAGCTCGCCGAGTGCAAGGCGAAGGCGACAATGGCGCGCGTTTTCGTCGATTACTGCACCGGCCTTCTCATTGAAGGAAAGCTCGACGCCGCGACGGCGTCCATGTCGAAAATGCTGCTGACCGATCTCGAGAACGAGATCATCGACGAATGCCTGCAGCTGCATGGCGGTTACGGCTATATGGATGAATATCCGATCAGCCGAATGTACGCCGATGCGCGCGTGCAGCGCATCTATGGCGGCACGAATGAGATCATGAAGCTCCTGATCGCGCGGTCGATGTAGATGGAATTTTCCGGCATTACCGCGTGGGTCACCGGCGCCTCTTCAGGCATCGGGGAGGCGCTGGCGAAAGCGTTGTCGGCGCGCGGCGCAGCGGTCATTCTTTCGGGCCGGCGCGTCGAGGCGCTTGAAAAGGTCACTTCGGAAATCGACGGCGCTACGTTTGTCCTGCCTTTTGAAGCGACGGATTACGACGCCTTGCCGGCGGTCGTCGCAAAAGCTCTAGAATGGCGCGGCGGCGTCGATCTTCTGGTCAACAATGCGGGCGTCAGTCAGCGAAGCCTCGCGCTCGACACCTCGTTCGATGTTTACCGGCGGATGATGGAGATCGATTTCTTTGCGCCGGTCCGTCTGACGCAGCTTGTCCTGCCGTCGATGACGCGGCGCAAAAGCGGCGGCATTGTCATCGTCAGTTCTGTCGCCGGAAAGGTCGGCGCGCCGCTGCGCACAGCCTATTGCGCGGCCAAGCACGCCTGCATCGGCTATTTCGACGCTCTGCGCGCGGAAATCGAGAAAGCCTACGGCGTCAAGATTTGCGTCGTCACGCCGGGCTCGGTCCGCACGAATATTGCGACCAACGCCATGACTGGCGACGGCGCGAAGCGCGGGCGCTCCGATGATAATATCGAAAACGGCATGCCGCCGGAACAAGCGGCGGCGATGATCCTTGACGGCCTCGCGCACGACAGGCGCGAGGTGATCGTCGCGGAGGGAATGGAACTGGCGGCGCTTCAGATGCGCGCCCAGAACCCGGATGCGCTATTCGACTTCGTCGCCGCGGAAGGCGCGCGCCTCGCAGAACAACGCGAGGCGGGCGCGGACATTGAGCCCGCCTTCGTCAACCGCGACAATTGACGACTAGTTCTTCGCGAGCATGGCGGCGACCTCATCCTTGAGCGCCATGCGCCGCCTGCGCAATTCAGCTTCATGCGCGTCGCTCGCCGTTTCAACGCGCGTTTCAAGCCGGTGAATTTCGCGGTTCACCTCATGATATTCGTCGGCAAGCCGCGCGAAATGGGCGTTGCTCGTCTTGAGCGCATGAATCTTGTCGGCGGCGTCGGGAAATTCCTCGGCTAGTTCGTGCGGCGTATGGGTCATTTCGCTCCTCAGTTTTTGCGAATAGGCATCTTATCCGCCATAGGACGGCGCGGAATTGATGGAAGTCAAACGCACGCCTGCGCCGGCGAATTTTCCCTTTGCGCCGGCTGAATCAGCTATTTCTGCCGGCATGGATACGGAAGCGGTTTTCGCCGCGCTCAACGTTTTCGGTCTGTTCGTTTTCGCGATTTCAGGCGCGCTGACGGCGCTGCGGAACGATCTCGATATTCTAAGCGTCATGATGACCGCTTTCATCACGGGGGTCGGGGGCGGCACCATTCGCGACGTCTTGCTGGGCGAGTTTCCGGTCTGGTGGATCCGTGACGCCGATGCGGTCGCGATCTGCATCGCGGGGGCTGTCGCCGCGATGGCCGCGCAACCCGTTTTCGCCTCGCGCCTCAAGGCGTTAATCTGGGCGGATGCGCTCGGCCTTGCCGTCTTCTCCATTCTCGGCGCCCAGGCGGCGCTTGCGTCCGGCGCGCCGACCTTCATCGCGATCTTCATGGGCGGCGTTTCCGCGACCTTCGGCGGTTTGATCAGGGATGTGCTGTTGAACGAGCCTTCGCTCTTTATGAAACAGGATGTCTATGTGACCGCGGCGCTCGCCGGCGGCGGCGTCTACGTGGCGTTGCTTGAGATCGGCGTAAGCGAGGCGGCGGCGGCGCCCGTCGCGGCGGTCGTCGCCTTTCTGATCCGGGCGGCCGCCATTCTCTTCAACATATCGGTGCCGAAAGTCGGTCGTCCGCGTCGAAACGAGCTTTAGCCGCGGCAGGCCGCATCGGCCGCTCATGCGGACCTGCCTAGTCTCGCGTGTCGGATGCATGAGGAGAAAGACGCATGAGACCTGTCCTCGTTTGCGCGGCCCTGGCGATGATGGCCGGCTGTGCGCGCGAAAGCGCGCCTGCTGCTGATGCGGCGGCGGACGCGGCAATCGATCAGGCGTCTTCGCAGGCGGAAGCGGAACCTGCGATCAGGATCGAAACGCTGGCGCGCGGCCTTGTATTTCCGTGGAGCATGGCGTTTGTCCCGAATGGCGACATCCTCATCATCGAAAAGGCCGGCGGGCTGCGAATTTTTCGCAATGGGGCGTTGCAGCCTAGCGCCGTCGAGGGATTGCCTCGCGACGTCATGGTCAATGCGGACAGCGGCCTGCATGACATCGCGCTCGACCCCGATTTCGACGTCAACCAGCGCGTGTTTATAGCCTATGCGGAAGGCGACGAAGACGCGAACAGGCTCGCCGTCTATCGCGCCCGTCTTGCAAATGACGCGCTGGTCGACGGCGAAGATATTTTTCATACGGGTCCCGACAAGGAAGGCGCAGGCCATCCCGGCGGACGCATTCTCTTTCTGCCCGACAAGAC
>JAGRED010000251.1 GCA_020446725.1 Parvularculaceae bacterium
CCGTATTTTTTCATGTAGGCGTCGGTCATGAGCGCGAAGCTCATATTCGGTCCGGCCGCGCCATAAGGGTAGGCGGCGTCCTGCGAGAAACGCGAGAAAGCCGATACGAGATCGCCAAAGGATTCCTTCGCATTCGCATCGCCGGCGACGCAGGCGACGATCTCGGCGTCGCCCGCCTGAACCGCGCGCGCAGCGCGGCGAAGCGCGACAAGTCCCGACGCGCCGCCCATCGGAATATGATCAAGCCAGCGCGGGGTGAGCCCGAAATACTGGGTTAACCCTACAGCCGTGTCGGGAGACAGCGTGAAGGAGGACGCGCAAAAACCGTCGAAATCGGCGGGACTTAGGCCGGTTTTCTCAGCCAGCGCCTTCAGCGCCCTGCCGATCTGCCAATGCGCCGGCTTGTCCGAATAGCGCTCATAGGGAACGGTCACGGGCGCGACGAGCGCGACGCCGTCGTAATTCGCTCTCACCGATTTCGCGCGTGCGGCCATAAAACGGTTATTCCTTTCGCGCCTTTTTCAACGCGTTGAAATTGAAGCAGGCGCTCTCCTCAAGCAGCTTGCGGCCGATCAATTTCGCCTCGCCCCTTTTGACCTTCTCAGACGCAGTGACAGGAATCGCATCGACAAAAGCGACATAGCCAGGCGCCTTGAAATAAACGAGGTGTTCCAACGCATGGTCGAAAACGGACCTTGCGCGCGCTTCGCTCCTGTCGCCGTCAGACGAAATGACGAGCGCCATCACCTCGTCGCCGCGAATCTCGTCGGGAACCGGCACGACGACGCAGGCCGCGACGCCGTCATGGCGCATCAGAACGCTTTCAACATCGATCGCCGCAATGTTCTCGCCGCTGCGCCGGATGACATTCTTCAGCCGGTCGACGAAATAGAAATAGCCGTCATCATCCTGTCTGACAGCGTCGCCGGTATGAAACCAGCCTCCGGCCCACGCCTCGTCCGTCGCCGCCGCATCCTTGAAATAGCCGCTGAAGAAATGCCGGCGCGGATCGGCGCCCGCACGGCGAACGAGCAGTTCGCCCGCCGTCCCCTTTTGCACGTCGCGCCCTTCCTCATCGACGAGCCGCGTTTCAAGTCCCGCCGGCGCCTTTCCGAAACAGCGCGTTCCAACATGGCGCGGTTCGTCGCTTGCGGTGATCCATGCGCCTGCGCCTGTTTCCGTCATCGCCCAGGCTTCAATCAGCCTGACGCCGAACCGTTTTTCAAAACGCGCATGATGGCGCGGATCGCATCCGGCGCCGAAGGCGAATTTGATCTGATCGCCGAAGTCATCGCGGTCATCTTCAGGCGCGTTGAGCAGCATCGCCGGCATGACGCCGAGATAATGCATGATCGTCGCCCGGCTTTCACGCACCGTCTTCCACCAGCTTTTCGGATGAAACCGGTCAAGCTGGATAAGGCAGCCGCCCGTTCCCATCGCCGCCATGAAAGAACAGGCGAGCGCATTCATATGCGTCACAGGCAGGGGCGTGATAATGCGTTCCGCTCCCGGCTCGAAAACGATATGGCCGCCAAGCCCCGTATAGAGTTCGCCGATGGCGCGAAAATATTCGTTGGAAAGAATGCAACCCTTCGGTCGTCCCGTCGTGCCGGAAGTATAGAGGATCGCCGCTTCGCGCTGCGCGGGATCGCCGTTATCCGGCGTTTCAGATGAAGCCAATCGGCCGCACGAATCCATAGTCTCAGGCGTTACGACCGGCGGGCGCTGCGGCGCTTGCGCCGCGATCTCTGAAAATCGGGTGTGGAACGATTGCGTCGCGACAATCAGCGCGCATTCGCTGTGAGAGATCTGGTAAAGAAGCTCTTCAGGCTGCATTGCGCAGTTCAGCGGCAGGATGCTCGCGCCGAGCGCATTCAGCGCCAGGAAATGCAGGAAGAATTCCGGCCTGTTTTCAAATGCGAGCCCGACCCGAACGCCGTTGCGCGCGCCGACTGACTGATATTTGTTCTTCAGCCGTTCGACTTCCACCGCCGCTTCGTCATAAGCGTAATGCGTTTTCTCAAGCGCATAGAGCCGCGCCGTCTCATCAGGCGCGTGAAGGAATGGCCGCGCACCGTATGAGTTCGCCGCGGCGTCGAAAACGTCGAAAACCGTTCCGCCCCCGGTCATGAAGCGCGCGCCTTCAACTGTTGCGGCGGTTCAACCGCAGGCTCATAGGGCGAGCGGCCGAGATTGGCTCGGATTCTTTTCAAGAGCGCCGTCAACGCCGCCGCTTCGTCCTCGCTGACGCCCTCTGTCGCCCGTTCGAAAATCTTCTGGCCGATAGACTGAACGGTGCGCAGAACCGTCACCGCTTTCGGCGTCATCGTCACCTGAACGACGCGTTTGTCGCCTTCCTGCGCCTGGCGGACGATCAGCCCTTCATCTTCCATCCGGATCAAGACGCGCGTCAAAGTAGGCATTTTTGTCACTGACCGGCGCGCCAGCTCGCCGACCGAGCTCGGGCTCTTGTCGTTCAGCAGCATCAAAATGCGCCATTTCATCGTATCCAGGCGATAGCGCTTCAACGCCTTCGCCATTTCCTCATTATAGGTCGCCGCGGTGCGAACGAGATTGTAGAGAACATAGTCTTCCAGAAAAAAACCTGACTCAGCCGGGCCGGTTTTGGCGCGCGATATTTTTCTGTTCGCCATGCCTGCGCTCCTATGCCGCCGCCATTTCAGAACCGCCGATCTTCATCAGCGCCGCTTGCAACGCATCGCCGTTCTCATCGCTCATCGCAGCATCGCGAACACGCCGGAGCGCCTTCGCCGGATCGTCCGCCTGTTTCATCTGATCAAGCGCCGCAATGATCCGGCCGTAATTTGAAAGTCCGCGCGCATGCGTATCGCCATAGCCTTTGATAAGGCGTTGCAAGGCGGCGATCTCGCAGGCGAACGCATAGTCCGCGCCAGCCGATTTCTCGATGAGAGCGAGCCAATCGTCGATACGAGCCTGCTCTGATTGATAGCGAGAACTGGCGCGCCGCATGAACCGAAGCGATGCAATCGCATTGAGCATCAGAAATCCGCTGACGTTTGTCGTCGCGACGCGGCGTCCTCCGCCGAGCATGATTGAGAGAAAACCGCGCGCCTGACGCGACGCCAGCAATGGACGCGCCATCGCGGACGGCAGCATGTCGCAGATTTCTTCCGGACGCGGATGCATGAATTCCCACACCCGCACGATCTGATCATCAGGCGCCCGGACATCTTCGCGGAAGCGCGCAAAGCGGCTCCTCCGCGTTTTCTGGTCGGCGACGCGCACGACGTCGTCATACGCCATCGCCAGCGCCAGATATTTGGCGACAGCGCTCGAAAGCCTGTGGAGATCGGCGCCATTGCGCGCCGCGTCGATACGTAGGAATCGTTCCAGCCGGTCAAGGTAAAGCGCGCCATAGCGCGCATCCTGATGGTCGACGACTTTCTTCAGCCCTTGATAGGCGACAGACCGCACCGCCTCCGGCATCGACGCAAGCCGGTCGACAAGCGGTTTTACGGCGCGCGCGGCGCCCACACCGATCGCGGGTGGAGCTTTCGACTGTCGCGCCGATGCAGGCGGTGCGCCGGCCGCAGCGGCGTCGAACCCGAACGAAAATCCCTTGAGATTTCTTTCAACCGCGCGGCCGCCGGCGCGAATTTCTTCTTCGAATATCTCACGTGCGATCGGCGACGCGCCGGAACCGGCGAGCGCGCCAAGCATGACCGCGCTGATGACGGCGCCTGCGTCTTCGGCGGTTTTTTCCATGTCGAACCAGACCGCGCGTCCGACGGCGGCATCAACTTCACGCCGCACGGCATCCGTATCCTGCCGACCATCGCTCATCGCGATTTTTTCACCGATCGCATAAATGCGATGAGCGGACGCAATCAATGTCGTCTGCGACGAAAGAAACCCGCGCGTAAGCGCCCGGCCCGCCTCCATCATTTCCGCCGCAAGGAGAATGTCGACATCGCCCGGCGCCGGCATCAACGCCAGCACAGGCTCCTTTCCCTGTTTTTCCGCTTCGCTGCGGGGAAACAGCTCAACGTAATAGATTGTCGCGCCGGTGCGCTGCGCGACGCCGGGAACGGACGTTGACTGGGCGATATAACCCGCGCGTTCGCCCGCCTTGACGATCCAGTCGGCGAGCACGCCGCCGCCCTGCCCGCCAAGCGCCATCACCGCAATCTTGATCGGCCGCACGCTCATTCAGGCGTCTCCAAAGGATAGTTTCGCGCGACGCCGATCGGCGCGGCGCTGAAGGAAGCTGATGATGGTTGCGCGCATCCGCGCCATGAATTGATCAAGACCGCCTGGATTATAGATGAGCTCCGCACGGTAGAATGACGGGCAGAGGATTGCCGCATGCGCATTCTCGCCGCAAACGCCGCAACCGACGCAATCATTGTTGACATAGGCGACTGGATCGTCACGCAGGGGGTCCGGGTTGTCACGGATCGTCAGGGACGGACAACCGGACAGGCGAATGCAGCTGTGATCGCCCGTGCAGGTGTCGGGATCAACGCCGTAACGCGCCCGGACGACCCGCTTGCCCTCGCGGATCGCATTGTCGCGCAATGGTTTCTCGCGCCGCTGCTTGTTGAGCATGCATTCCGCCTGCGCGACGATGATCTTCGGTCCCTTGGCCGCCGTCGTCATCGCTTCCTTCAGGACGCGCTTCATGCGAGCGATATCGTAAGTGTGGACTTCCTCGACCCATTCAACGCCGACGCCTTTCACGGCTTTGGCGATTGGGTTGTTTGTGCTCTTGGTTCTGTTCACCGCGCGCGACGACAAAATGTCCTGGCCGCCCGTCGCCGCAGAATACCCATTGTCGATGATGATGAGCACATTGTCGTTCTTGTTGAAGACGGCGTTGCCGACGCCGCTCGTTAATCCGTTATGCCAGAAGCCGCCGTCCCCCATCATTGAAACGGTCCGCTGGCTTGCGTCGGCGCCGAATGCGGACGCGCCCGCCCAGCCGAGGCCGTAGCCCATCGTCGTGTTGCCGATATCGAACGGCGGCAGGATGGAAAAAAGATGGCAGCCGATATCGCAGCTGACATGAAATTTTCCGATCTCTTTTTCGACCTGCTTCATCGCCGAAAAGACAGGCCGTTCGGGGCAGCCGGTGCAAAACCCCGCGGGGCGCTGCGGCACGATCGACGCGACTTCGCTTTGCGCGGCGACATTCGCCGGCTTTGCGGTTGGCGCAAGATGCGGCGCGTGCTTTTCAAGAAAGCTCGCCAGGCCATCGCGAATGACGCCGCTCGTATATTCTCCGGCGAGCGGCAGGACTTCCTTGCCGACGACTTTCGTCTGGATGTCGGCATTTCTCAGGATCGAATTGACCGCCTGCTCGATATAGTCGGGCTGCCCTTCCTCAACCAGGAGGACAGCTTTCTTGTCGAGGCAAAAGCCTTTCACCTCATCATCGATCAGCGGATAGGCGACGTTGAGACAATAGATCGGGATATCGGTTTCGCCGAACGCATCCGATAGGCCGAGAAGCTCCATCGCGCGATTGAGCGTGTTGTAAAGGCCGCCCTGAACGATAATGCCGAAATCGCCTTTCGAACCGCCAAGAAATTCATTCAGGCGGTGTTTCTTGATGAAATCGATCGCGGCGGGGCGGCGCCGATCAATCTTCTCGATTTCATGCGCGAAATTCGAAGGCGGCAAAACGATGCGGCCGTAATCGCGCGTCGGATTCTCCATCGCATTTTTGAGGCCAAAGGCGGGACGCGCATTATTTTTTGCGACGAATGACCCGTAAACGTGGCAAGCGCGAATCCTCAGTTCGAGAAAGACAGGCGTGTTCGAGGCTTCAGATAATTCAAATCCTTTCTCGACGGCGTTGACGATCGAGGAAAGATTGGGGCGCGGATCAAGAAGCCACATCTGCGACTTCATCGCGAATGCATGGCTTCTCTCCTGCATTATCGAGGAGCCTTCGCCGTAATCTTCGCCGAGAATGACGAGCGCTCCGCCAGTCACCCCGCTGGAAGCAAGCTGCGACAGCGCATCGGAAGCGACATTCGTTCCGACCGTTGATTTCCAGGTGACGGCGCCGCGCAACGGATAATTGACGGACGCGGCAAGCATCGCGGCGGCGGCGGCTTCGCTGGCGCTCGCCTCAAAATGCACGCCAAGCTCGCCGAGAATGTCCTGCGCATCGGAAAGAACATCCATCAAATGCGAGATCGGCGCGCCCTGATAGCCGCCGACATAGGAAACGCCCGACTGCAAGAGCGCTTTCGTGACGGCGAGGATCCCCTCGCCGCGAAAGACCTCTCCCTCGCCGATCCGGAGGTCTTCAACCTCCTTGGCGAATGAACGTTCAGCCATTCAGCCGACCCCTTATCCTTCCCGGCTGGAGGCTAGCGCCTATTATTTGATTTTTCAATTGATATTTTATAACGCCACGCGCCCTTCATGAGGGGGCGGCGACGGCGAAAAAGGGAATTCAGGCGGGAAGGCCCATCATCGCCCGCGCCTCGGCGGGAGACGCAATTGCGCGGCCGGCGTCCGTCGCATAGCGGGCGAGCGCTTCGATCATGACGCCGTTGGACGAGGCCTTCGAGCCGTCGGGCAGGTAGAAGCAATCCTCAAGCCCGGTGCGCAAGTTTCCGCCTAGGTCCGCCGTTCGCCGATGCACGGGCCACACATCCTCGCGCCCGATAACGGTCGCCTGCCAGGGGCATTCCGGTTTCTTGTATTTGATGAGAAGCGGCAGGAGATCGGGATCAGCCGGCATGCCCGACGCGACGCCCATGACGAAATTATAGTCGGCGTGATCGGTCATGCCGTTTTCGATATAGAGCCCGACCGAACGCACGATGCCGACATCGAAACATTCAAATTCAGGAAGCGCGCCGATTTCCTTCATCACCTCGATGAAGTCGGTCACTTTCGAAACCGGATTGTCGAAGGTCATCGGCGGCCAGGCCCATGATCCGTCGCTTTTCGTTTTCAGATAATTGAGCGTTCCGGCATTGCACGCCGCCATTTCGGGCCGGCAGGCGCGCAAATAGTCAAGCACGTAGCCGTAATCCGGTCCGACGACGCCGGTCGTCATATTGACGATAACGCCAGGGCACGCGGCGCGGATCGCCGCGTTGATTTCGTTGCAGATCGCCGGATCCCATGTCGGAAGATGTCCCATCCCCTCGCGCTGGTCGCGATAGTGGACATGCATGATCGCAGCGCCGGCGTCGAACGCACGCTTTGCTTCAGCAGCCATCTCATCCGGCGTCACCGGCACGGGGTGTTGCTTCGGATTGGTGAGAACGCCCGTAAGCGCACAGGTGATGATCGCCTTATCGGTCATTTTCTACCCTTCCGCACCTAACGTCACGATCATTGCGCGGGCGGCGACCTGATCGCCGGTTTTCGCCAGTATCTCAGCGATGACGCCGTTGCGCGGCGCCTTCAGCTGATGCTCCATTTTCATCGCCTCAATCGTCGCGACGACATCGCCTTTTGCAACCCTGTCGCCTTTCTTCACCGCGACTGACGTGATCGCGCCCGCCATCGGCGCCTTCACGCTGTCAGCCCCCGCGCCGCCATCTTCCGCCTGCGTCAGCGCGATGTCGAGATAACGCCCAGCGGCGCCGGCGCAGTCAATATCGATGACCTCGCTATTGCGGGCGTAGAGCGCGCGCGCTGCGCGGCCGTCAGCGGCATAACGAATGTCGTTTTCCGTTTTCGAAAGAACATCGATTGCGGAGATCGCCTCGCCGCATTTCACCTCGACGCCGTTTCTCGTCACAGTCGCGACAGCCTTGATGATCTCCCCGCTTGCGAGCGCTACATCGACAGGGAATTGGCAGGCGCCGCGAGAATTCCACCCGGTGAGCAGCGCGCCAAATGGTCTGTCGACCATTGTCGCGGCGACGAGAGCAAGCGCCGCATCGCCGCCCGGCGGCTTGCGCTTCGCAAGCCTGTCGAGATTGGCCTCGATATAATCAGTCGCCGCCTCTCCTGCCGCAAAGGGCCCGTCTTCGAGAAGCTCGATCAGGAAATCGCGATTATTGCCGACA
>JAGRED010000252.1 GCA_020446725.1 Parvularculaceae bacterium
GAGGGTCAGCAGTTCTGAAATCCGGTAGGGAACCGGCGTGTCGACCGTGATGTTCGAGCCTTCGCGGCGTTCCGCCATCAGCTTGGCGCCCGCCGTAGAATTCGACAGGTTCATTTTCTTCGCAAGCGGAATGAGGTCGCCGAGAATCTCGATTTCCTCGGCGCAATTCATACGGCCGGGATAAAGAATTTCGACAAGTTCCTCAAAGGTCAGCATCCAATAAGGAAGCGTAAGGCTCGACGTATCGAAAACGACCGCATCGCCGCCAAAGCAATGCGAATATTCATTATGCGGGTCGAGGACGACTATATGGCCGTGGCGATATCGCGCTAGAACCGCCGAAAGCATCAACGTGATGGCGCAGGATTTTCCCGATCCGGTCGTGCCGAGGATTGCGCAATGACGTGAAAAAAGATCGTTGACGGATACGGTCGCCGGAATGGCGACGTCCTGCTTCACGACGCCGATGCGGACGCTCGCCGATCCGTTGGCGGCGAACAACGCTGCAAGCTCATCGCGCGCTGCAAGCTGCACCTCGTCATGCAATGTCGGATAGGTCGAAACGCCGCGCCGGAACCGCGCCGGCGTTTTCGGCGTCGGCTTGGTGAATTCGCCGATCAGTTCAAGTTCGATGATGCGCAGGTCCTTGCCGCCGGAATCGAGCGACGGCGCGGGAACGCTCATCGCCGAAACGAGGCCTAGCACGATGCACGTGCCCGTATCGATCGAGAGGATCGCGCCGAGCTGCGGCCGGTGCACGCGGTCAAGGTCCGGGCGATCTTCATCAAGCATGACAAGCGCATGGCTTCCGTTGACGGAAACAACTTCGCCGATGCGCGTGCGCCGGCGCTGCGATGCGGCGCGCAACTTGTCTGCGGCGGTGACATTATCAACAGCGGCCTGGGACATGAGACTCTCCTTGCGCCGGGATCAACCGGCGAGTTTCATTTCTTCGTCTGCGGTCGGCTTCGCGTCAGCGACCGGCGGCGGCAAGGCTATTCTGACGAGCGTTCCCTCGCCGAGTTTCGACTTGATGGAAAAGCGCCCGCCTTGCAGTTCTACAAACGTCTTGGCGATCGCGAGGCCGACGCCGGGCCCGGCGAATGACCGGTCAAGGCCGCGATGGGTTTCGGCGAAGGCTGACAGCGCTCGCCCGATTTCTTCCGCAGACATGCCGGGACCACGGTCGCGCACGGCGATCTCGCCCCATCCTTGCTGATCGATAAGGGTGCGAACGAGAATCCTTCCGCCTTCGGATGAGAACTTGATCGCCGTCCGGATGACATGATCGAGCGCCTGTCCGGTGCGAACGGGGTCTCCCCAGCCGATTGCGGAAGCGCCGTCGGGATCGGGCTTCACGTCAAGCGTCACCTTCGCGGCGGCGGCGGCGATCTTCGCGCGGTCGACAGCGTCTTCGAGCGCCTTCGGCAGATCGATCGACGCCGGCTCCATGGCGACTTCGCCGCCGTCAAGCGCCGCCGTTTCGAGAAGCGTGTTGATATGGCTAAGGAGAAGATCGGCCGACTGAAGAACATAGTCGGCGTAGGAATCGCGCTGCTCCGCCGAAAGATTGTACTGCGCGCCTTCTTTCAGCATCGTCGTGAAGCCGATGATCGCGTTCAATGGCGTGCGCAATTCATGATTCATGTTGGCGAGGAATTCAGCGCGCGCCTTGATCGAGGCTTCCGCCTCGGCGCGCGCGGCTTTCGCCGTCAGCCCCGCGCGGCGCACAGCCATCGCTTCCGCCATGCCGGAGGCGAAGGCGGACATCAACGAACTGGAATTCGATTCAAATTTACCTAACGACCGCATCGACTTTCCCCGACCGATGGACGGTAGGAGGCAAGCGCTAATGCGCCGTTAACCAGCAGGGGAGGAAGCCGCGAATCCGCGACGAAGTGCCGGTTTCAGGAGGTTTTTTCGGGCGCCGGCGACGGCTTTTGTTTCTCGCCGCCGGCGGGTTTGGGCGGCTCGGCGGGCTTCGGCAGATAAGCGAGAACCGTGTCTCCGACCTCCGGCTTCAGGGGAATCTCCTTCGACGCGAAGGTGATGACGCCCTTGCGGATCAAAAGCGCCAGTTCATACTCCTTACCAAGATCTTTAAGATACGCCTCCGGCGTATATTCTTCCGTCAGTTTCGTCTTCTGATAGATCCAGCCTGCATAATGGCGCCGAAGGAGTTCATCGAGCGTCGGCGCCGACTTGAAAAGCGTGCGGCCGCGCAGCGTATAGGAAACCGACCGCCGATCGTCATCGTCCTTGCCGCTCGCGCTCAACTGATAGATCGCCGCCCGGCCAAGTTCCGGCGCAAGATCGGTGCACACCAGCGCGTTGTGAGCTTCGTTCCCCGATACGGCGAGCAGGCTGCCGAAACGATTGAGATCGAGGTGGTGTTCGGTGACCTCGGAGAGAATTTCGCCGTAATAGGCGGAGACATTCGCAAGGCGAACGGGCTGCAGGCGCCGCCAGCTCGCATCGGCGACCATGACCGGGATTTCCATCTCTTTCAGCTTCGCCGCCAGCCCCGCCGACCAGGGCGAAGCGCCGACGATGAGAACGCCGGGGCGTTCTTTGAGCGCAAGGCCGAGCGCCTTCGCCAAGGGGCCGATCGTGAACCCGTGCAGGATGACGGTTGCAAAGACCATCGCGAAAGCGAGCGGGATCAACCGTTCCGATGAAGCGGCGAGCGCGACGATCGCCTCCGAGGCGGCGCCGGGTTCGGCGCCCGCCGCCTGCGCGGCGAAATGCTGAACGAGCGCTGCGCCGAAAAAGCTTGAAACCGCCACGGCGACGATGCCGCGCGGCGCGATCCAGCCGACGAGCAGCCTTTCGCGCCAGGTGAGCCCGGCGCCGATCGTCGATATGAACACCGTCAGGGGCCGCACGATGAACAGCATCGCGGCGATCAGCGCAAAGTCCTGCGCGTCGAGAGCGCCCAAGGTGCCCCAGGTGAGGTTGGCGGTGAGCACGATAAAGACGCCGGAGACGAGCAGCGTCGCGATTGATTCCTTGAAATGCCGCAGCTCGTTGATGCTTGCGATCTTGGAATTGGCGATCGTCACGCCCATCGCCGTAACGGCGACGAGCCCCGCCTCCTCCTGCAACAGGTTAGCGCTTTCAAAGCAGAAAAGAACGAGCGACAAAAGAACGGGCGGCTTCAGATATTCAGGCACCCAGCCCCGGCGAAAGGCGTAAGCCGCGCCGCGCCCCAACGCGAAACCGAAAATGATCGACAATGTCGACGCGATCAGAAGCGCCGCGACGACATCGCTGGCGCCGTGATCGCCGCCGCCTTCAAAAGTCGCGAATTCGTAGACGAGAACCGCGAGAAGCGCGCCGACCGGATCGTTAATGATGCCTTCCCACTTCAGAAGGGCCGCCGGGCGCTGGTTGAGCTTCGCCTGACGCAACAGGGGAATGATGACGGTCGGCCCGGTGACGACCATGATTCCCGCGAACAAAAGCGCGACAGGCGGCGCAAGGCCGCCGATATAGATAGAAGCGGCCGCGCCAAGCGCCCAGGCGATGAAGACGCCAGGAACGACGAGGCTTCGCACACCCTTCGTCAGTCCGCGGATTTCCGAAAAATTGAGCGTCAGCCCGCCTTCGAAAAGAATGACGGCGACGGCGACGGCGATCATCGGGCGATAAAAATCGCCGAACAGCATCTCCATCGGCGCGGGCCCGCCCGGCGCCCAGCTTTCGGGCCAGAGAATGCGCAGCACCGGGCCGGCAAGAAGGCCCGCGATCGACATGAGAACGATCGCCGGCAGCGCAAGCCGCCAGGCGAGCCACTGCGCGCCGACCCCGAGAAGGCCGATAATCGCAATCGCGAGGACGAGATTGTCCATCCCCCTCCCTATCCCAGCCTATCGGTTCTTGAAAACCGGCTTTCGCTTTTCAACGAACGCCGCCATGCCCTCGCGCTGATCTTCGGTGCCGAAGATGGAATGGAAAAGGCGCCGCTCGAAACGCACGCCTTCCGTCAAGGGCAATTCAAATGCGCGGTTGACGGATTCTTTCGTCAGCATGACGATTGGACGCGACAGGGCGGCGATCTGCTTGGCGATCTTGATCGCCTCCGCCCTCAGCTCCCCTTTCGGCACAATGCGCGAGACGAGGCCGCAGCGTTCAGCCTCCTCGACATCCATCATCCGCCCGGTGAGGCACATGTCCATCGCCTTCGACTTGCCGATGAAGCGCGCAAGGCGCTGCGTGCCGCCGGCGCCCGGCATCGCCCCGATCGTGATTTCCGGCTGGCCGAATTTGGCGTTATCGGCGGCGATAATGAAATCCGCCATCATGGCGAGTTCGCAACCGCCGCCCAGCGCATAACCCGCGACCGCCGCGATGACTGGTTTGCGGACGCGCGTCGTCTCCTCCCAGTTTCGCGTGATGAACTGTTCGTTGAACGCTTCCATATAGGTTACGCTCGCCATTTCCTTGATGTCGGCGCCGGCGGCGAAGGCTTTTTCCGACCCGGTGATGACGATGCAGCCGACATCGTCATCCGCCTCAAGCTTCTTCAGCGCATCGGTCAGCTCATCCATCAGCTGATCTGAAAACGCGTTGAGCGCATCAGGACGATTGAGCGTGATGACGCCGGCGGCGCCGTCCGTTTCGAGGAGGATGCATTGATAAGGCATGGTGCGCTCCTTTGCGCGTCGGCTGTCGAATAAGATCTAGTTGAAGCCCATGAGTTGCAGAACTTCCTGACGCGAACGCGGGTCTTCGCGGAAGACGCCCATCATCCGGCTTGTCGTCATGATAACGCCCGGCGTTTCAACGCCGCGGCATGTCATACAGGCATGCGTCGCTTCAATGACGACGGCGACGCCTGTCGGTTCAAGCACCCGCTCGATGCAGTCCGCGATTTCCGCCGTCAGGCGCTCCTGCACCTGCAGACGCTTGGCGAACGCGTGAACGACGCGCGCCAGTTTTGAAATGCCGACCACCCGGTTTTTCGGCAGGTAAGCGACATGCGCCTTGCCGAGGATCGGCGCCATGTGGTGTTCGCAATGGGAATGAAACGGGATATCACGCAATAGCACGATCTCGTCATATCCGCCGACCTGTTCGAATGTCCGTTGAAGGTAAGTATCGGGACATTCTTCATAACCGACGAAATACTCAAGGAACGCATCGACGACGCGTTGCGGCGTATCGACCAGTCCTTCCCGGGACGGATCGTCGCCGATCCAGCGGATCAGCTCTTCGACCGCCGCCATCGCGCGGCGGCGTTCCTCTTCGTTTCGTTGTCGCGGATTTCCCATTCTGTCCTGTCTCTTCCCTATCGCCTCGCTATCGAGGGCACGTCACGTTGCGCGACGCCCGTATAGTTCGACAAGGGGCGGACAAGCTTGTTCGCGGAAAGTTGTTCCATCACATGCGCCGTCCAGCCGGTGATCCGGGAAATGACGAAGATGGGCGTAAACATCGGGATTTCAAAGCCCATGAGATAATAGGCCGGACCGGCGGGAAAATCGAGATTTGGATAAATCCCCTTCTCGCGCACCATCACGTCGTCCAGCTTTCGACTGATTTCCCAGTATTTCTTCGCATCATCCGTGCCGATGACATCAACCATTTTCTTGTAGGCTTCAGTCATCGTCGGAACGCGGGAATCGCCAGAGCGGTATACGCGGTGGCCAAAGCCCATGACCTTCTTCTTGGTCGCGAGCGCGTCCCTCATCCACTTTTCGGCGGCATCCGCCGACGGCACCTCTTTCAGCATATGCATCACGGCCTCGTTGGCGCCGCCATGCAGCGGCCCCTTCAAGGAGCCGATTGCGCCCGTCACCGCCGAATAAATGTCGGACAGCGACGACGCGATCGTCCGGGCGGTGAAAGTTGACGCGTTAAAGGAATGTTCTGCGTAAAGCGTCATCGAAATATCGAAGCATTTGACGACTTCAGGCTTCGGCGCCTCGCCGAAGCACATGTGAAAGAAGTTCTCCGAGAAGGCGAGGTCTTTCGTCGGCGCGATCGGGTCCTTGCCGTTACGGAGGCGGAAGTCCGCCGCGACGATTTCCGGAATGAGCGCGAACATGCGGATCGATTTGGCGTAAAGATCTTCCCGCGACGACTCATTCGCCGACGGGTCCTCCTGCCCGATGAAGGACACCGCCGTTCGCAGCGTATCCATCGGATGAGCATGACGATTGAGCATGGCGATCAACTTCAGGGCGTTCGCCGAAAGGCCGCGTTCTTTCTTTTCGGCCGCATTGAAAACGTCAAGCTGCGCCTGGTTCGGCAATTCGCCGTTCCAGATGAGATAGGCGACTTCTTCAAACCGGCATGCCGAGGCGAGATCCTGCACCTTGTAGCCGCGATAGGTGAGCGAATTGATCTCCGGCATCACCTTCGAGATCGCGGTGTCGTCGGCGAGAACGCCGGCAAGACCGTATTTGACTTCCGACACAGTCATTTTTTATTCCTTCATCCAACCGTAAATCTTGAAACCCGCCATTCGCTGACCATCACTCAAGCGGCGTGTCGCCGACCGTGAAATTGAAGAGCGACGTATCGTATCTGTTATAGTCCTCGTAGCGCAGGAGGTCATAGAGGTCACGCCGGTGCTGCATGATCTCGAGAACGCCGTTCTGATCGCCGTCTTTGAGGATCGCATCGAGCCCCTTTTCGGCGCCGAACATGGCGAGACGCAATGTCGTCACTGGATAGATGACAAGATTGAATCCGAGATTTTCAAGCTCTTTCTTGTTCAACAGGCGCGATTTTCCAAATTCCGTCATGTTGGCGAGGATCGGGACTGAAAGCGCCTTTCTCACCGCCTCGAACTCTTTCTCGTCCTTCATCGCCTCAGGGAAGATCATGTCGGCGCCGGCGTCGACATAGGCCTTCATCCGGTCGATCGCCTTGTCGAGACCTTCCACAGCGCGCGCGTCGGATCGCGCGATCAGGATGAAATTCGAATCGCGCTTCGCGTCCGCCGCCGCCTTGACGCGCTTTGTCATCGTCGCGGTATCGACGACCTCCTTGCCGTCGAGATGTCCGCAGCGCTTCGGCATCACCTGGTCTTCGATGTGGCAGGCGGAAATCCCCATTTCCTCCATCGTACGCACGGTGCGCGCCGCCGCCATCGGCTCGCCGAAACCGGTGTCGATGTCGATGATCGTCGGCAAATCGGTGACGCGCCCAATCTGATGGCCGCGTTCGGCGAATTCCGTCATCGTCGAAATGCCGATATCGGGAAGGCAGAGGTCCGCCGACATGACGGCGCCCGATATGTAGACGCCGTCAAACCCCTTGCGCTCGATCAGCTGCGCGCAAAGCGGGTTGAACGCGCCCGGAAACTGCAACAGCTTGCCGGAAGCGAGCGCCTTTCTGAAATCGGCGCGCTTTTCCGCCGCGTGTTTTTTCGTGAAGAGCATGGGTGGTCCCGTTCCTAGTTCGATGCAATGTCCGGCGGCGCGTCCTTTTTATTCATCAGGCACATTTCCGTCGCCAGAAAAGTTGCAACATGTTCCTCGCGACCGGTTGCGCCTGAATAGACATCCGCCTTCA
>JAGRED010000253.1 GCA_020446725.1 Parvularculaceae bacterium
ATCTGTCGCTGTGGTTCGTGCGCGACCGCATGATGGTCTTGAGCGCGGGCCGCGCGGTTTCAATGCCCGCAATGGCGGTTGCGTCGCTTGCGGCGGCGGCGCTCGGCGCGCCGGCGTGGGCCTTCGCGCTTATCGCGACGATCGCCGTCGTCTGGCGCGCGCCGCTCGCCGAGCCCGCCCGCTGAACAGTCAGAATTCCGGCGCATCCTCGCGGGTGAGACGATAGATGAGGAGCGCTGCGCGTTCCGTCGCCTCGCGCACGGAGGAGAGCCGCAGCGATTCATTCGGCGTATGCCCGCCTTCGCCGATCGGGCCGAGGCCGTCGAGCGCCGCATCGACATGGGGCGCGGCGAAGGAGATATCGGCGGCGCCGCGTTCGGCGGGGTCGTTGCCGGCGAATGGGCCGTAACCGAGATCTTCGGCCGCCGCGGAATAGAGCGAGAGCAGCTTGTCGTTGCCTGCCGACGGCGCCATCGCCGGATAGGAATCGATGAACTCAATTTCGGCGCCCGTCAGCGGCAGATGCCTGTCGACGATCTTGCGCATTGTCGCGCGCGCCTTTTCTTTCTGCTTTTCGGAAATGAAGCGCAGATCGCCGTCGACGATCGCTTTCTGCGCGACGACATTCGTCTTGCCGAACGCCGATCCCTTGTTGGCGTCCTTGTCATAATCGACATCGCTGCCGCCAAGCATCGCGCCGACATTGAAGGTCAGGTATTGTTCCTTGTGCAGCTTTTCGTAAAACGCGTTGACGATGCGCGCCGCCTCGTAAACGGCGCCGG
Organism: Parvularculaceae bacterium; assembly: GCA_020446725.1. Taxonomy (GTDB): domain Bacteria; phylum Pseudomonadota; class Alphaproteobacteria; order Caulobacterales; family Parvularculaceae; genus Amphiplicatus. The sequence goes on from JAGRED010000253.1 coordinate 783, forward strand.
CTCCGACAGTATCGCGGAAAATGCCGCTTGAATGATTGCGCTTGCCGCTCGTCGTCAGGATCCAGCCTGAGGCGCCGCGACGGGAGGTGACGGCGACCCCTTCCTCCCCGCCTTCGAAATTGAGCGCGACATCGGCGCGCATCGCCGCGTCAATCAGCGATTTGCGCGATAGTTCGATCGGCTTGCCGGTGAATTCCTCATCGCCCGTGAACACGATCTCAATCGACGCGCCGTCGAGCGCGCCGGCGTCCGCGAGCGCTTTCAGCGCGTAAAGGACGACAACATCGCCGCCTTTCATGTCCTCAACGCCGGGGCCGTAGGCCGTGTCGCCCTCCCGGCGGAAAGCCGCGGCGCCGTCTTCCGATTCATACACCGTATCGAGATGGCCGATGAGAAGAAGCTTCCGCCCGCGATCGCCCTCGCGCCGCGCGATCAGGTGACCGGCGCGGTTCACTTCATCCGGAAAGTCCTCCCAGCGGACGGCGAAACCGAGCGCTTCGAAGGCGCTGGAAAACTCCGCGCCGACGGCGCGAACGCCCGCATGGCTCATCGTGCCGGAACCGATATTGACGACGGATTCAAGAAACTCGATCGCTTCATTCTCGCGCGCGGCGACGGCGTCGCGAATTTTCTGCTCTTCGGGCGACATCGCGGCGGACGCCCCCTGCGCCCAGAACAGCAAAGCGATTGCAATAAGGTTCTTATTCATTCCACCCCTCATGCGCGTCATGGCGCGGCTTGCGGTTTATTCTTCTTTGGGTTCGATAATGCGAATAGCCGGCGCCGTTTCGGCGAGCGTGAACGGCGCGCTGTCGAGACGAACGCTGTCGCCGAAATGATTGATCAACGCGGCGACAAGCCCGCCGGCGATTTCCTCCCGGCTTGCCGCGCCCGCCGGCGCCCCGGCGTAGCCGGACCATACGCGCTCCTCGCCGCGGCGCGCATAGACCGTCACTCTTATCTGCGGCGCATCTTTCGGCTGGCTGCGGGGAAGATCGACCCATTCGGCGTAGAGCTTCGGATCGTTGATCGTGTCGGTCGGGTCGCGGTCGTATGATGAAATCTGGACCGGCGATTTCGGCAGCGGCTTGCGGCCTTTCGGGCCGGGCGTTTCGACATTGACGGAGAAGGTGAGGCGCGCGGCGTCCGCCGACGGC
>JAGRED010000254.1 GCA_020446725.1 Parvularculaceae bacterium
ATGAAGGCGGTTTTATTCACAACGCGCTCGCCGCCGCCGGCTTCCTCGACGACAAGGCGGAGTTCATCATCGGCGCGCATGAAGGCGGCGGCGGGGAGGGTTGCGAAAATCCTGACCGATCGCACCGCATCGCCGTTCGCCGTCACTTCGACAGCGTTGTCGACAACCTCGCCCCCGACCGCTGACATTTCAACCCCGTCTTCGTTCTCAAAACGGATGATGAAATTGCGCGCCGCATTCGCCTTGTTGATGATCTTGACCGTATAGGCGTTCCGCACCGATCCGTCCGACAGCTTGACGAAAGGCGGCGTGCGGTCGCGAATGACGTTGACTTCCATCGTCGCGCGCGATGTCAGGCCGACCAGCATCAATGCGCCAAGCGCGGCGATGAGCACGCTGTACAGGACAGTGCGGGTTCTTAGAAGTTTGATTTCCTGCTTCTGGCCTGCCTCGCGCCGGGCGATGTTCTTGTCGGTGTCATAACCGATCAGGCCGAGCGGGCGGCCGATCTTCTTCATCGTCTCGTCGCATGCGTCGATGCAGAGCGCGCAGTTGATGCATTCAAGCTGCGCGCCGTCCCTGATGTCGATGCCCATCGGACAGGCGGCGACGCAGGCGTTGCAATCGACGCAATCGCCGCGCCCTTCCCACGACTCGCCCTTCTTGTGAGAACCGCGCGGTTCGCCGCGATCGAATTTATAAGTGACCTGCAGCGTTTCGGAATCGGTGAGGGCGGCCTGAATGCGCGGCCACGGACACATATAGGTGCACACCTGCTCGCGCATCGAGCCGGCGAGCATATAGGTCGTAAATGTCAGGATGCCGATGAACAGATAGACCGAGCCCGGCGCCTCGCCGCGGAAGATTTGCGGAAAAATCGTCGGCGCGTCATGAAAATAGAAAATCCAGGCGCCGCCAGTCGCCGCTGCGATCAACAGCCAGAGCGCGTGCTTGGCGGTTTTCTTCGCGACCTTTTCGCCGGTCCAGGGCGATTTCGACAGTTTGATGCGCTTGTTGCGATCGCCTTCGATGAGGCGTTCGACGGCGATGTAGAGATCGGTCCATACGGTTTGCGGACAGGCGTAGCCGCACCAGACGCGACCGAACAGTGAGGTGGCGAGAAAGAGGCCGAGTGCGGCGAGGATGAGCAAGCCTGTGAGGTAATAGAGCTCATCCGGCCAGATCTCGATGAAGAAGAAATAGAAGCGTCGTCCGGGAAAATCGACAAGCACGGCCTGATCGGGCTCCCCGAGGCCGCGCGGCCAGCGCAGCCATGGAAGCAGGTAATAGACGCCGAGCGAGAAAGCGAGGATCGCCCATTTGAGCGCGCGGAACTTGCCGTGAACGAGTTTGGGATAGATCGGCTCACGCGCCTTGTAGAGCGTTCGCGCGGCCGCGCTGTTCACCGCCGCTACGTCGTGTTTCTCAACAACCGCAGCGTCCGTCCGACTGGCGGATAAATCCGTTTTCAACACCTACACGCCTTTCAACGGCGATGGCGAGTTTACTCGCCGCCGCCGAGAGAGTGAACGTAGACAGCGAGCGCCGTCATCTGTTCTTCCGACAGACGCCCTGTCCAGGCTGGCATGACGCCGCCGCGGCCTGAATAGATCGTTTGCTGGATATCGGTCCGCTCGCCGCCATAGAGCCAAATCCCGTCGGTCAGGTTCGGCGCGCCGAGCGCCTTGTTTCCTTTGCCGTCCGCGCCATGGCAGGACGCGCACTGGACTTCGAAGACCGCCGCGCCGCGCGCGGCCGCCGCGGCGTTCGCCTCGCGGCCCGAAATCGTCATGACATGCTCGACGACATCCGAAATCTGTTCGCCCGACAGCGCGCCGCTCTCGCCATAGGCGAGCATCTGATTGAGGCGCGTCTGGGGATGATCCGACCGGATGCCGTAATGGATCGTCGTCTGGATGTCGCCGAGCGCGCCGCCCCACAGCCAGTCGTCATCGGCGAGATTGGGAAATCCGACATTGCCTTGCCCGCCGGCGCCGTGGCACGTCGCGCAATTGTCGCCGAAGATCGACTTGCCCGCCGTAATCGCAAAGAGCTGTAGGTCCGGATCGTTTTCGATTTCGGAAACCGAGCTGACGCTCAACAGGCGCTTCATCTGATCGCTGCGCGCGGCCTGAAGGTCGGCGACTGCTTTCTCGACATTAGCGCGTTCGGAATGGTTGCGCGTGCCTTTCAGATAACCGGTGAGGCCTGGCCAGGAAGGCATGAACACCCAATAGGCGATCGACCAGATCACCGAAATCCAGAAAACGATGACCCACCAGCGCGGCAGCGGGTTGTTCAGTTCCTTGATGCCGTCCCAACTGTGGCCGGTCGTTTCAACGCCGGTCGGCGCGTCGATTTCCTTGTGGGCCATGATTATTCATCCCCTTCGTTAAGCGGAATGTTTCGCGCTTCGTCGAATTTTTTCTGATTGCGGGGCGAGAGCGCGTAAATGAGCACAAGCCCGAATGCGATGACGAAAAGCACAAGGCCCCAGGTCTGCGCGATTTGTGAGAGCGTTTCGTACATGGCGGCCTACCTGTAATTGTCTTCGGGTTCGTAGATGGTGAAATCGACCATCGTGCCGAGCACCTGCATATAGGCGATGAGCGCGTCCATTTCGGTGATCTCGCTCGGATCGCCGTCGAAATCGCGCACCTGAGCTTTCGGATAGCGCGCCATGAAGCCGTCGAAATCGGCGGCGAAGGGATCGACCTGGGTCGCAAGGTCTTCTGCGGCCTTTTCGATCATCTCATCCGTATAGGGAACGCCGACTGCGCGGTTCGCTTTCAGCCAGCCGGCGGCGTTTTCCGGATCGATCTTGGCGTTCGCGAGGAATTTGTAAGGCGGCATCACCGATTCCGGGACGAGGCTGCGCGGATTGATCATGTGCTGGACGTGCCAGGCGTCGGAATATTTGCCGCCGACGCGGGCGAGGTCCGGACCGGTCCGCTTCGATCCCCACTGGAAGGGGTGATCGTACATGCTTTCCGCCGCCAGCGAGTAGTGGCCGTAACGCTCCACTTCGTCGCGCAGCGGGCGGACCATCTGACTGTGGCAGACATAGCAGCCCTCGCGGACATAGACATTGCGTCCCGCGAGTTCGAGCGGCGAATAGGGTCGAACGCCTTCCACCTTCTCGATCGTCGATTCGAGATAGAAGAGCGGCGCGATTTCGACAGCGCCGCCGATGGCGACGACGACGAGGATGGCGACGGTGAGAACGAGACCGCGCTTTTCGAGAAATTCGTGACGGTTAAGCATCGCGCGGGTTCCTTATTCAGCAGGGGCGAGGGCGGGAGAAGCGGCGAATTCGCGTGCGCGCACATCGCCTTTCGCCGTCCGCCACAGATTATACGCCATGATGAGCGAGCCGATGAGGAAGAGAAGGCCGCCCGACATGCGGATGATGTAGAAGGGATGCATCGCCTCGACGGTTTCAACGAAGGAGAATTCGAGGAAGCCGAGCGAGTTGTAGGCGCGCCACATCAGGCCTTGCATGATGCCCGACACCCACATTGCGGTGATGTAGAGCAGGATGCCGAGCGTCGAAATCCAGAAATGCCATTCGACCATCGCGTTTGAATAGAGTTGCTTTCTCTTCCAGAGCCACGGAACGAGGCAATAAAGCGCGCCGAAGGAGACATAGCCGACCCAGCCGAGCGCGCCGGAATGTACGTGTCCGATCGTCCAGTCGGTGTAGTGCGACAACGAATTGACGGCGCGAATGGACATCAACGGCCCTTCGAATGTCGACATGCCGTAGAAGGCGACCGAAACGACGAGCATTCTGAGAACCGGGTCGGTGCGCAGCTTGTCCCACGCGCCGGAGAGCGTCATCAGGCCGTTGATCATGCCGCCCCAGGACGGCATCCAGAGCATGATCGAGAACGTCATGCCGAGCGTTTGCGCCCATTCCGGCAGCGCCGTGTAATGAAGGTGGTGCGGGCCCGCCCAGATATAGATGAAGATCAGCGCCCAGAAGTGAATGATCGACAGGCGGTAGGAATAGACCGGGCGCTCGGCGCGTTTCGGGATGAAATAATACATGATGGCGAGGAAGCCGGCGGTGAGGAAGAATCCGACCGCGTTATGGCCGTACCACCATTGCGTCAGCGCATCCTGGACGCCCGGGAAAAGCGAATAGCTTTTCGTCGACAGAAGCGACACCGGCATCGACAGATTATTGACGATATGCAGCATCGCGATCGTCACGATGAACGCGAGATAGAACCAGTTCGCGACGTAGATGTGCGGTTCCTTGCGCTTCAGCAGCGTGCCGAGGAAAACGAGAAGATAGACGACCCAGACGATCGTCAGCCAGAGATCCGCGTACCATTCAGGTTCGGCGTATTCCTTCGACTGGGTGATCCCCATCAGGTAGCCGGTTGCGGCGATGACGATGAAGAGGTTGTAGCCCCAGAAGACGAACCAGGGCGCGATTCCGCCGAAGAGGCGCGCGCGGCAGGTTCGCTGGACGACGTAGAAGGAGGTCGCGATGAGGACGTTGCCGCCGAATGCGAAGATCACCGCAGACGTGTGCAGGGGGCGAAGCCGGCCGAAATTCGTCCACGGAAGATCGGGGAAATAGAGCAGGTTCGGGAAGGCGAGCTGGCCGGCGATGATGACGCCGACGAGGAAGCCGGCGATGCCCCAGAAGACGGACGCGAAGACGCCGGCCTTTACGACGCCGGTCTCATAGACGCTCTGGTCCAGCGTCTTGCCGGATGAAAGGTGATGAACGAGCGCGAAGGCGCCGGCGATGAACGCGGCGAGAAACATCATCGCATGCGCCGACATCAGGGAGTCGGTCGTTCGCGCGGCGACGATGAGCGCGAGTAGAGAACCGACGCCGAGAAAGGCGCCGATAAACGGGATTTCTGATCCGCCTTGCGTCGGCCCGCGGTCGGAACTGATCGCTGTCATTATGCGTCCCCTGCTGATTGTGAGCGAGCAATTAGACCAGACCGTGCGGCGATGTTTGACTTAAATCAATCGGGAAAACGCTTTATATGAGAGACGCCTATCGTCGCAGTCGCAGGTCCCTTCTTGCTCGTCAGAACGTCAATTTCCGTGGTCGCCGTCGCCTCGTTAACTTTTGCGCCGTTTCACGGCGTTGCGGAAAACGGCGCGCCGCTGATTCGGATTTGCACGTCCAACGGGGTGCGGTTTGCGCCGCTCGGCGATGAAAACGAGCCGGCGCCCGATCGCAACGGGGCGGCGTGTCACGCAGCGCGTCTTGTTGACGACCGGATTGCGGTCAAGCGGAAACGCAGTCGGCGGGGATTGTGACCGAGTGGCGTGAGACGTCGGTGATTCGGCCGTCTTCGCGCAAGGCGGTTAGCGTTCGGCTGAGCGTTTCCAGCCGAAGGCCGAGATAGTCGGCGATATCCTGGCGCGGCATCGGAAGCGGCACGACGCGATTGCCGTCCTTGTCGTCAGCGCCGATCTGGCGGCCGATCAGGTCGATGAAGCTGATGACGCGTTCTTCAGCGGTTTTCTTGCCGAGCAGGACGATATGGTCCTGCGCCTTGTGATATTCGGTCTGCCCGCGCGCGATCAGCCGATCCTTGACGCCCGGCGCGTCGGCGGCGATTTCCTCAAGATAGCGATGCGGGAAAAAGCAAACGAGGCTGTCTTCAAGCGCCTCGGCCGAATAGGCGCTCGCATCGGTCGAGCGCACGCCGGCGAAGTCGCCCTTGAACAGGAAGCCCGTCACCTGCCGGCGTCCGTCTTCGAGCATTTTCGACAGGCGGAAACTTCCCGCGACGACGACGTAAAGGGACTCGTTCGGCTCCCCCTCGATCATCAGCGATTTGTTCCGTGAGACGTGCCGGCGGGCCATCGTCTTCTCGACATGGGCGAATTCGCGCGGGCCCAGATCGGCGCAAATCGACCGGCCGCGAACCTCGCACACGTCGCAGGTCGCAGGCCGGTCCGGCGCGTGGCAACCCTGATCCTTATTTTGCGCTTGCGTGCTCATCTTACCCCGGGACGCGCCCGGCGGACGCGCTCGACCATCCCTAATGAGGGTATCGGAATAATGCCAGCGCTGAATGCGCGCCGCCCGTCAGACGGCGTGCGCGAGCCGCGGCGCGGCCTTGCGGCCGATCGCCGCTTCATAGGGATCAAGCGCCATCGCGACGGCCCGGGCGAGCGTTCGCGCGCCAGGCGCAAGCGCGACGCTGTCGCCTTCCCAACAAATGACGCCGTCCTCTTCGAACCGGTCGAGATTGGCGCAAATCCTGTTCGCTTCCGTCGGCGCGAGCGCCCTCAGCAGGGGGCGGATATCGGCCCGGCCGCGACAGAGAAGATCGCGGATCGTCGCGGCGACGACCCGCTCGCGCGGCGACAGGAGCAATCCGCGCTCCGTCGCGAGTCGGCGTTGATCGATCCTCGAATAATAGTCTGCGAGCGTCTTTGCATTCTGCGCGTAGATCTCGCCGACAAAGCTGATCGACGAGGCGCCGAAGCCGATCGTCGTTTCGGCGGGATCATCGGTGAAGCCCTGGAAATTCCGCCGCAGCCGTCCCTCGATCGCGGCGCGAGCGAGCGGGTTGTCCGGCTTGGCGTAGTGATCGAACCCGACCCGGACATAGCCGGCCGCGACCAGCATTTCATCGCCGAGGATCGACAGATCGGCGCGCAGCGCTTCCGGCGGCAACAACGCGTCGTCGATAAGGCGCTGGCGCGGCAATTGTGCGGGCAGGTGGGCGTAACCGAAGATCGCCACCCGGTCGGGCGATAGCGCGATCGTTTTCGCAAGCGTCGCAGCGAAGCTTGCGACCGTCTGTTTCGGCAGGCCGTATAATAGATCGAAAGAAAGATCGTCGACGCCATAGCGGCGCATTTCACCGACCGCCGCTTCGACAAGATCGAAACTCTGGACGCGGTTGATCGCCGCCTGCACCTCAGGGTCGAAATCCTGGACGCCGAGGCTGATGCGGTTGAAACCGAGCGCGACGAGGCGTGCGATGTCGTTGTCGCGAATAAGCCGCGGGTCGAGTTCGATCGCGAGCCGCGTTGAGTCGGTAAGGCCGAGCGAAAGTTCGACCGCCTCGAGAATCCGCCCGATCTCGTCGACTTTCAGGAAATTGGGCGTGCCGCCGCCGAAATGGATCGACCGCGGCCGGCCGGCGCCGTTCAGCTTCTTGCCGACAAGGTCAACCTCGCGCCGCAGCGCGTCGACATAGCGCACGGCGCGCGCGTAGTCGTTTTCAACGCGCATGTTGCAGCCGCAATACCAGCACAGCCGCTTGCAGAACGGGATATGGAAATAGAGCGACAGGGGCTCATAAAGGCTGACCTCGCCGAGGCGCGACGCGTAGTCTTCATCCGTGACCTGCGCGTCGAAATGGAGCGCGGACGGGTAGCTCGTATAGCGCGGCGCGCGCAGCCCGAGATATTTTCGCCAGTCGTCTTTCATGCGCGCCAGTCTGGCGGCGTTGAAAGCGGCCGTGCTGATCCAGATCAAACTCGCCGGCGAAGGCGCACTTATTCGGCGACGGGAATGACCGAGCCGGCGGCGAGGTCCGCTTCGGCGCCGTCCGGGGAGCGTTCGCCGCTGTTCTGGTGACGGTCATTGGGCGAGCGGCAATCGTCGGTGAGGACGAGCCCGCTCCGGCAGGGAACGAGCCCGATCGGCCGTCCCGTCGCATAGGCGGGCTGGAACGCTTCGCGTGTCGCAGGCTGGGCGGCGAGCCCGGCGGCCGCGGGGCGCGCCTCAACGGCGGCGGTGCGCTCGCCGCCATCAAAAAGCGCGCAGCCGCTGATCAGGCTGGCGGTCAGGATCAATCCGGCGAATTTCATGATGAGCCCCAATCGTTTTTTGTTAGCCGGGCGCTGAAGCCTAACAAAACCGACTCGAAAACAGGGACGCAACGCGGCGGTCCGGCGGGAGGAGGCTAACGCCGCCATGCGCCGCGGACAACGGCTGTTTGATGAAAGTCTCACATTTAGGGGGGCTTTTCAGCCCGCTTTTTTTGTCCAGACGTAACCGCGGCGGAGCGCGCCGGCAACCTTGCCGGTGCGTTTTCCCTGCGTCGCATGATGCGCCCAATAGGCCTTGTCGAAGGACGGTTTTCCCTGTTCGCGATAGATGACGCCCATCGCCATCGGGAAAGCCGGATGCTGCATCTCCGAGAGGAGGTGCGCCAGTGTCTTGTTCGTCTCGTTGTGAACGAGAACGTCAGCGACCGGAACGCCGCCGTCGCCGACCGCGACGACTTCGAGCGCGAATGTCTGCGGATTGAAGCGCAGACCTTTGCTTCCGCCGCCGAAGAGAAGCGGCTTGCCGTGCTCGACATGAATCTGATGATCGTCCGCGACTTTCTTTTCCGTGAAGTCAGCGAACACGTCCTTGTTGTAGACGATGCAGTTCTGGAAGATTTCGATGAAGGAGGCGCCGTCGAAGGCGTGCGCGGCTTTCAGCGTTTCGATCAGCGGTTTCGTCGCCGTGTCGACGCCGCGCGCGACGAATTTCG